>JAYSKW010000694.1:0-4115 GCA_043726085.1 Limnoglobus sp. | reverse complement strand
ACTGACCCCGCCCAAACAAAACTCCAAGAATCGTTGCTACACCCCAGGGATCGTTGGTATCGTTGTTCCACTTTTGGTAACCTAATGTCACACTCTCCGGAGGAATGTCATCGTGAAAATTCGATTCGTGCTGCTATGCGCTATCGTACTCGCTGCGCCGTCGCTTCGTGCCGCGGATGCGGCAAAACCGTGGTGGTCCGAAGCGGTGGAGAAACAACTGATACTCGCAAAGGACAACCGAGCGGAGTTGGAAAAAGCTCTGGTTGAGATTCCCAAAGACCAACGCAAGGGGATGGAATTCCTGATTGCGTACATGCCCACGTCGGACTTGACGAAACTGAAGGCCGATTTCCTCAAGAACAATCACGAACTCGCATACAAAGCGAGAAGTGAAGTGAAGTGGGGGATGAAGATTCCAGAAGAGATTTTCTTCAACAACGTATTACCCTATGCGAACGTCGATGAGAAGCGCGACCCGTGGCGAAAGGAGTTTTATGAACTCTGTATGCCAATCGTAAAGAACTGTCACACACCATCGGAAGTCACACAGAAACTCAATTCGGAACTATTCAAGACACTCGCACTGAAATATGCCCCGCAACGCGGTGCGCCGAATTTGAGTCCGAAGGAATCGATCGCGCAGGGTAAAGCGTCGTGTACGGGGTTATCGATCGTTCTCAGCGATGCCTGTCGAGCGGTCGGCGTGCCGACGCGGCTCGTCGGTACCCCGAACTGGTCCGATAAACGCGGCAACCATACGTGGATCGAAATCTGGGACAAAGATTGGCACTTCACCGGTGCGTGCGAGCCGGACCCCGACGGCCTCGATCGCGGCTGGTTCGTCGCCGACGCGGCAAAGGCTCAAAAAGATTCGTTAGAACATGCCATTTTTGCGGTCAGCTATCGCAAGACGAATGTATATTTTCCATTGGTGTGGGCGCTCGACAACAAAAACGTATCCGGCGAAAACGTTACGGATTGTTACACGAAGAAAAATGTCAAGAAAGAAGATAGCGTTCGCGTTTCGATTCGCGTCGTCGATGAAACTCAAAAGCGAGTCGTACGAAATGTGATCGTATTTTTGAAAAGCGATGACAAGTCAAAACAGGAAGGAATTTCGCGCGGTGAGTCGGCGGATGGAAACGACTTTCTGAGTTTCGATCTTCGACCGCAGCAAGTGTATATTGTGAAGGTCGGCTCCGTCGAGAAAGACATCGAAACGGGCAAATCTGGCACGAATCGGATCGTCGACATCTCGACCGCCGCGATGCGCTCCGCCGATGCATTGACCTCGTTAAAAAGCTATCTTGCTGCGAAGCCGAAGTCCCTCGGCGAACTGGCGGGCAAAGATTTTGCGAGTGTTCCGCTCGACAAATCGGACGCAGTTAAGGCGAGAAAATTATTATGGGATGCGCACGTATCGACGATCCAGACCGAGCGAGCCAAAGAGATTCAAGATCGATTGTTGAAGGATGATAAATTAGAAATGCCATTCGATTTCACAGTGTATGGTCAAAAACCGAAAGACGGACGCAGCCTATGGATTTCGCTTCATGGCGGGGGCGGTGCACCGAAGGAAGTCAACGACAAGCAGTGGCAAAACCAGAAAAAACTGTACACGCCCGATGAGGGTATCTACCTCGCTCCACGAGCGCCGACGAACACGTGGAATTTATGGCACGAATCGCACATCGATCGCTTCTTCACGAAGCTCATCGAAGATCTCATCGTTCTCGAAAATGTCGACCCCGACCGCGTCTACGTTCTCGGCTACTCGGCAGGTGGTGATGGCGTCTATCAACTCGCCCCCCGGATGGCGGATCGTTGGGCGGCCGCCGCTATGATGGCCGGGCATCCGAACGGTGTCTCGCTGCTGTCGTTGCGAAATGTCCCGTTCGCACTGCAAGTCGGCGGAAACGACTCCGCATATAAGCGGAATCAAGTCGCTAAGGAATATGGCGAACAGTTGGCGAATCTTCAAAAAGACGACGCGAAAGGTTACCCGCATTTCGTCAAGATTCACGAAGGCAAAGGTCACTGGATGAACTCGGAAGACAAAGCCGCACTACCGTGGATGGCGAAATTTCGTCGCAACGCGACTCCCGATCGTATCGTGTGGAAGCAGACGGGTACGACGCACGAACGTTCGTATTGGCTGGCCGTTCCTGCGAACGAAGCGAAACTGGGTTCGCTGGTCGTCACCGAGCGCATTGGGCAAACGATCGCGATCGCGAAAGCTGAGCAGGTGCCAAATTTGTTGGTGCGCTTCGACGACCGCATGTTGGATTTGGACAAGCCGATCGCGATCACCTATGCCGGCAAAGAACTATATAAAGGAATTCCCTCGCGTAACATCGGTGTGATGCTCAATACGCTCATCGGCAGGGGCGATCCGAAATTGATTTTCGACGCAGAAGTTCGCGTCGAACTGCCCGTCGGGAAGTAATTCTTCGTAGCGGAAGTCGTGAGACTTCTAACGTGGGACATGCCAGCATCGAAGTCCATCGTCCATCGAAGCCTCACGACTTCGCTTACAATTAAAAGGCAAGACATGGCGACAATTCTTATCCGTTCGATCGTCGTGATTCTACTTTTGTTTATCGCGTCGCTGATTCTTGCAGTGGAACCGAAAGTCGAGCAGGTGGACCCGCGCGGCTACGTTTGCCTGAAAGCGCCGACTCCGCCTAAGATCGATGGACAACTCGACGACGAGGCGTGGAAGCGAGCGCCCTGGAGCGAAGAGTTCGTCGATATCGAAGGCACGAAGAAACCGAAACCGCGATACCGCACCCGGATGAAAATGTTGTGGGACGACAACGCCTTATACATTGCAGCCGAGATCGAAGAACCGCACATTTGGGGAACGCTCTCCGCTCACGATTCTGTCATTTTTCAAGACCCAGATTTTGAAGTTTTCATCGATCCCGATGGCGACAATCACATGTATGGCGAACTGGAACTCAATGCCAAGAATACGACGTGGGACTTGTTGCTGACGAAGCCGTATAAGGATGGCGGGAAAGCAGTCAATGGCTGGGAGATCATCGGGCTGAAGACGGCCGTTCACATCGACGGAACGCTCAACGATTCGCGAGATCTCGATAAGAGTTGGACGCTCGAAATCGCATGGCCGTGGGAGGGGTTACGCGAAATGTCGAACGTGTCCGCACCGCCGAAAGAGGGAGAGGCATGGCGCATCAACTTTTCGCGGGTCGAGTGGGATGTGAACATCGAAAGCGGAAAATACGTGAAGGTCAAAGGGAAGCCCGAACATAACTGGGTTTGGTCTCCGCAGGGCGTCGTCGATATGCACCGCCCCGATCGATGGGGGTACTTGCAGTTTAGCGCGAAGTCGAGCGCGAAAGTCGACTACTTACCCGACCCTGCGCAACGTGTAAAAGATCGATTGCACGAAGTCTATTATGCGCAGCACGAATACTACAAGAAGCATGGAAAGTATACGAGCCGCATTGCCGATCTCGGCATCGAGAATAGCGACTTCGGAGTGCTGGGTATCGAACTGTTTCGGAGCGGCTTTGAAGCCACTCTCACCGCGCCTAAGAAGGCAGGAAGCAAACGCTGGGGCATCAAGAACGATAGCTATTTATGGAGGCAATAACGATTTCGCCGTTACTTACGTATGCGAATGGATTTCCGCGGTTTCCTTTGCCGGGGAAGCGGCGAGCGCGATCGATGAAAGCGACGAAGTGAAAGCTCGCGGGAGCGGCGTTTGCGAGTCGACGGGGAGTCGATTGTGTAGCGATCGCACTTCTTCCAAAAGTGTCGCCCGCTGTCGTTCGAGATCGGCTTCACGTTGCTCCAGCTCGGTATCACGACCTCCGCGCCCGCGTCTTCGATCGCCATCGCGACCTCCTGGGAGTCGTAGCCCTTGTCCGCGATCCCGACCTCGAATGGCACCCCGTCGATCCGTGCCTTCGCCTGGCCCACATCCGACGCCTGCCCCGGCGTCAGGATCAACTTGACCGGCAGTCCCAGCCCGTTCGCAGCGACGTGGATTTTGGTTCTGAACCCGCCCCGGCTCCGGCCCAACTCCTGACTTTCCTGCCCTCCGGTGCCATCCGCTTTTTTTAAGCACCCGCCGCGCAGGGGTGCGC
>JAYSKW010000693.1:0-2045 GCA_043726085.1 Limnoglobus sp. | reverse complement strand
ATTCGCGTGAACGGTTGCGCATCACTCAGGCTGAATTTCGGCGACAGTCGTTCGAGGCCCGGCACCGCACGCAATATCGTAAGTAGTGAATCGATCGCTTCGCCAGAACCCGCGACGAAGAGGTTTACGCCTTCGTGGCTAAGGAGAATCGTACCTTTCAGGTGCGCATCTTGGCACAACGCGAACAAGCGTTCGCGGAGCGGTTGCAGTTCCGTTAGCGCGGCGAACTGGTAGACCGAGATGTTCGTGACCGATGCCATGGGCGACCGCAGGAGTTCGGAAAGCGATCATCTTATTACCATCGTCCCTGCATTCCGAATTGTAAGCCATGGACGAGGAAATCGGCACGCACGAACGGCACGCTCGGGCGTTCCACGCTCGTCGGCACCAGTTGCGGGGCGTTCGGAACGAATCGCAGATCGATCGTGCGGTCGATCTGATCGCCGGGGCGGGCGACGTTCGTCCAGACGACGACGTTGTAGCCGACGTACGCTTTGAGCCGGGTCGTGATGTTCCAGCCGATGCTCGCATTGCCTTCGGGAACCACGCTGATTCGCTCGTTCACGAACCGCCCTAGATTCGGCCCCGCCGCCAGCAACCCTCCGTTGAACGACTCGCGCGCCAGCCCCGGTTGTACCCGATGCTGCACCCCCGTAATTTCAATTTCTTCTCGCGTCCCACCGACCGCCACCGTCCCGCGGGCATCGAATGACATCGCACCGAAATCGCGACTACCATGCAGCCCGACTTGCCCGCCGTGAAACTGATTTCGCACCGCAAACCGATCTTGAGTATCCACGTTCGTACCGATGGGAACTGGCGCATTTCGCTCAGCAGTCAGCATTTCGGTAATCGTCAGCCGTTCGGATAAGTTCCAATGCCGATATCCGGCGATGGCTTCCCATCGCGAATTGGCGACCGACGGCAAACGGCTCCGCAGGTTGAACTCCGCCCCCCACAGATCGCTCGTTTGCGCGACGGTGAGGTTGCCGTGCGACAAGCCGGGGAACGCCACCAACTCGGCGAATTCACCGCCGATGTTCGGCACGTAGATCGGTCGCGCGATCGTCGGAAATTGCTGACTATCGAAGCGGATGCGATCCGTCGTTTTACTGAAGGTTGTGTAACTCGCTTCGACGCCGAATTGCTCTTCGTTTGAAAACCAACTGCCGCCACGAAGTCGCAGGCCATTGCGTTGCGAGTCGCCGAACCGACCGGGGCCGAGTAACTTCGTCGTGCCGGGCTGCCCGAGGAAGCCGAATTGCGGTTTGTTCGCCGTCGTCGCAAGCAGCGGAATTCGCGACGGATCTTGCCACATCAACAAATACTCGGCATCGAAGAACCAGAGCGATTTTCTGCTTGAGAGTATTGGTGGTTCGAGTTCTTGGGCGATGATCGTTGCATTCGCGATCGGCGTGAAAGGCACGGCCGCCGCAACAGTTTGCACTGCGGGAATCGTCGCGAATGATTGCGGTTCAATCGAATGGACATGCCGTGCCGCAGGTGAAATATCAGCAGCCAAACGGACGCGAAACAGCGGCTCGACGCGGATCGGATCGCTTGCGATTAGCTCGAGAACGGCCGGTTCCGGAATCGCGACGGATCGCCATGCGACATCATCCGCAACGGCGGGGATGGCGCACGTAAACCACATCGCCAGTGCTAGAACCGACCGCTTCATCCGTTGCCTCCCGTTGGCCACTTGAGACGATTTCACATCGTCTCGTATTACCATCGGACGATTGGCAGCGCAAACCGCAAACTTTCCGGAACCGGAACGACCGTTTTATTCGGAATCGCATCACCGCTTCTTGCTGCCGCCGAGGAGCACGTCGAAAATCCCGCGAGTGATAACTCGCCCGACCGAAGTCGCCACCGTGCGGACCGCACTTTTGCAGAAGGTGATGAAGAGGCTGTCCGTGCGGCGGCCCGGTGCCTTGGTCGCGGCCTTCGAAGCGACTTGATCGGCTTGTTTCTTTGCGAATTCATCGCGTTTCGCCTGCATGTCCGCATCGCTATTGCCACTTTCGGCGGGCAGGGCAGTG
>JAYSKW010000692.1:0-3061 GCA_043726085.1 Limnoglobus sp. | reverse complement strand
CTTGCGTTACCTCCGGGGCATCGGCCCCGTGACGGCGCTGGAACTGTGCGAAAAGGTCGGCATCGATCCGCAACGTCGTGCGAAAGAACTCAACGACGACGAGATCGCCCGTATTGCCACGACGCTCGACAAAGATTATCTCGTCGAAGGGGCGTTACGCCGCTTTGAAGGTGGGAACATCACCCGCCTGAAAGAAATCAAGAGCTACCGCGGCGAGCGCCACCGGAAGAACCTTCCGGTTCGCGGCCAGCGCAGCAAGACGAACGCCCGTAGCCGGAAAGGCCCTCGCAAGACGGTCGCCGGTAAAAAGGGCGTCAAGGATAAGTAAGAGTTATCAGCTATCAGCAGTCAGCTTTCAGCTAGCAGTGGCTTGAGGTCTGTTGATGGCGTTAGGTTATTCACTCCGTTTCGCTGAAGGCTGATCGCTACCCATGGCTAAGAGCAAGAAGAAGAAACAGCGTCGCAACGTGAGCCGAGGTGTGGCGCACGTGCAGTCGACGTTCAACAACACGATCGTTACCATCACCGACGCGAACGGCGATACGCTGTGTTCGGTGTCGGGCGGTATGGTCGGCTTCAAGGGAAGCCGCAAGAGTACGCCGTTCGCCGCCCAACGCGCCGCGGAAGATGCCGCCGCGAAGGCGTCGAAGTTCGGCGTGAAAGAAGTCGAAGTCCGCGTCAAAGGCCCCGGTGCTGGCCGCGAATCGGCCGTCACCGCGCTTCAAGCCGCCGGGTTGAACGTCAAAGCCATCGAAGACGTCACCCCACTCCCGCACAACGGTTGCCGCCCGCCGAAAAAGCGCCGCGTGTAATTATTGTCGATGTCGCTTCGGAACCGTCCCCGTGTCAGTGGGGCGCACGGTTCCTTCTGCGATTTCGCTCCCGCACCGGATCGACCCAGGGGTTCTCCGGAGTGGTGTATCCTGCTTTCGCAGCAGGACTGACCCCTGTTATTATCACTGACATCCCACTTGGACGAACCGCCTACTCATGGCCCGTTTTACCGACCCCGCATGCAAACGCTGCCGTCGAGAACAATTGAAATTGTTCCTCAAGGGCAGCCGTTGCTTTAGCTCGAAGTGCCCGATCGATCGCCAGGCATTACCTCCCGGTATGCACGGTGCCCGTCGCGGCAAAACCTCCGAATACGGCCTTCGCCTCCGCGAAAAACAACGCTTGAAGTTCTTCTACGGCGTGCTGGAACGACAGTTCCGCCGCTACTTTGAACTCGCGACGCGCCAAGCCAACACCGGCGAAGCGTTGCTCAGCATCCTCGAACGCCGTCTCGATAACGTCGTTCACCGCCTCGGCTTCGCGCCGAACCGCAAGGGTGCCCGCCAACTCGTCGCACACGGTCACGTAATGGTCAACGGTCGCAAGTGCGACGTGCCGAGCGTACTCGTCAAGCCGAACGACATCGTCAAAGTGAAGATGGCCGTTCGCAGTCTCGCTCTGACGCGGTTGCACTTGCAAGCCGTCGGCGGCGAACCGGTCCCCGATTTCTTGGAGCGAACGAACTCCGAAGATCCCGAAGGCCGCATGCTCCGCCTGCCCGGTCGCGGCGACGTCGATCCGCGTATCTCCGAGATCCGCGAGCAGCTCATCATCGAAATCGCCACGCGATAGGTTGATGGGTGTAAGTTGTTTTCTAACAACTCACAACTCTTAACTATCCACTACTCAAGCGATTGTTTTCACCCAATCGTTTGGCGTCTTGCTGTGTCGGGGAATCTCGGGTACTCCATCGCGGTACCTGCCCCCAACGGAAAGCTGACGCCGACGACTTTGCAAAGGCTCGTTTCCTATGCGTATCCGATGGCGTGGTCTCGAACTGCCGAACCGTGTGGCGAGCGAACGCTCGACCCTCACGGACACATACGGCAAGTTTCACGTCGAACCGTTCGAACGCGGGTTCGGCATGACGGTCGGCAACAGTTTGCGACGCATTCTCCTGTCGAGCCTCGAAGGTTCGGCGGTGACCCGCGTGAAAATCCAAGGCGTCCAACACGAAATCTCGACGATCCCTGGCGTGGTGGAAGATGTCACCGACATCATTCTGAACATCAAGTCGCTCGTTGTGAAAAACCTGTCGGACCAGCCGAAAACGATCCGTATCGATCGCCACCAAAAGGGCGTCGTCAACGGTTCGCACCTTCAACACGACGAATCGATTCAGGTTCTCAATCCCGAGCACCACATCGCGACGATGACGGACGATGTGCCATTGGTGATCGAGATGACCGTGGAAAACGGTCGCGGTTACCACACCGCCGACGAAAACTCCGGGAAAGAACGCGAAATCGGCGTGATTCCCGTCGATAGCAGCTTCTCGCCGGTCGTTCGCGTCAAGTACGACATCGAGGAAACTCGCGTCGGCCAGCGGACGAACTACGACCGGCTCGTGATGGAAATCTGGACGAACGGCACCGTCGGGCCACAGATGGCCATCGTCGAATCGGCCAAGATTCTGCGGAAGCACTTGAACGCATTTATCCAGTACAGCGAACCGGGGCCAGAAGTCCCACTGGATGATGGTCCGATCGAAATCGGGCCGGCACTGGGCGCGGGGATCGACACCGAGTTCGAGCGCAAGCTCAACATGTCGCTCGCCGAACTCGAATTGTCGGTTCGTGCGACGAACTGCCTGGAATCCGAAGGAATCACGACGGTTCGCCAACTCATGGAGCGATCCGAAGAAGAACTCCTCGAAGTCCGCAACTTCGGCGAAACCACGCTCAAAGAAGTCACCGGCAAGCTGAAGGAACGTAACCTTCACTTGGGCATGAAACTGCCACCGGTACGTCGATAAGTTGTCAGCTAACAGCTATCAGCGATCAGCTTTCAGCCAATCCAAGAGGGTTTGCTGACCGCTGATTGCGGTTTTGTTTTAGCTGACTGCTGATAGCTGACCGCTGTCAGCTACGAAGAACGTGTCCCCCGCTTTCCTTGGCACGGAGTGGGGTTCTCACACCATCCTTAATTTGAGGGTCTCATGCGCCACCGTCTCAAAGGCCGGCACCTTAACCGGACGTCCAGCCACCGCCTCGCTCTCTTCCGGAAC
>JAYSKW010000691.1:0-2798 GCA_043726085.1 Limnoglobus sp. | reverse complement strand
ATGAGCCATACGACGATCCAGACGATTCGTGCCCGTGAGATTTTGGACAGCCGCGGTAACCCCACGGTGGAAGTCGATGTCGTGCTGGCTTGCGGCACGTTGGGCCGCGCAGCGGTGCCGAGTGGCGCGAGCACGGGGGCGCACGAAGCCGCGGAATTGCGGGACGAAGATAAGAAACGCTATCTCGGCAAAGGCACGCTGAAGGCGGTGGCCCACGTCAATAACGACATCGCCAAGGCACTTGTCGGTAAGGATGTCTTCGATCAGGTCGGCATCGATAAGGCGATGATTGCGCTCGATGGCACGCCGAACAAGTCGAAGTTCGGTGCGAATGCCATTCTGGGCGTGTCGATGGCTGCGGCGCATGCCGCGGCGAAAAAGTGCGGGATGCCGCTCTATCGCTACGTTGGCGGTACGAATGCGACGGTACTTCCCGTGCCGCTCATGAACATCCTGAACGGTGGCAAACATGCTGACAGCACCGTCGATTTCCAGGAATTCATGATCGTGCCGATCGGTGCCCCGACGTTCCGCGAAGGGTTGCGGATGGGTGCGGAGGTGTTCCATAGCCTCAAGAAAGTGCTTCACGACAAGCATCTGAACACGGCAGTCGGTGATGAAGGCGGTTTCGCGCCGAATATCGCGTCGGCGGACGAGGCACTCGCGATCATCAGTATCGCCGTCGAAAAGGCCGGTTACAAACTCGGCGACCAAGTCGCGTTCGCACTCGATGCCGCGTGTACGGAGCTTTACGAAGAAGCGAAACACAAGGGCAAGGAAGGCTACTGCTTCTTCAAAAGTGCCCCGGACAAGATCATTAGCTCCGACGAGATGATCGACTTATGGACGACGCTGAGCAACAAATACCCGATCGTTTCGATCGAAGACGGCCTCAGTGAGGACGATTGGGCTGGCTGGAAGAAGCTGACCGCGAAGCTCGGATCGAAGATGCAACTCGTTGGGGACGATCTCTACGTCACGAACACGACGCGGCTCAAGCGGGGTATCGACGAGCATTGTGGGAACAGCATTCTGGTGAAAGTGAACCAGATCGGCACGCTGACCGAGACTCTCGAAGCGGTCGAGATGGCGAAGCGGAACAAGATGACCGCGATCCTCAGCCATCGCTCTGGCGAGACCGAAGATACGACGATCGCCGACCTTGCGGTGGCCACCAATTGCGGGCAGATCAAGACCGGTTCCGCCAGCCGAACGGATCGGATTGCGAAGTACAATCAGCTTCTGCGAATCGAAGAGCAACTTGGTTTGGCGGCCGTTTATGGCGTCGAAATGCGTAAGAAGTAGTCACCACGATGCCAAACTTCTTCAGCGACCCGCCGTTCTTGCTTTACGCGATCCTGTTTATCGGGTTCGTCGTGGCGGGGGCGGTTTGGTTTCGTTTACGCAGTCGCAGGTCGCGGATTACGGTCGCGATTTTCGCGTTTCTGCTCGGTGAGTTGATTCTCATCGATCGTCTCGTCGAAAGCCCTCGCGAAGAATCGGTACGCCGCGTGGAAGCGATGGCAGCGGCGGCCACGGCACGCGATCCGGCGCGGTTCGTCGAACAGCTTGCGAAGTCGTTCGCATATAACGGCAAGAATCGCGAGGATGTGCGGAACTCGGGCATCTGGAACTTGATCCGCCAATACGATGCGCGGGTGGCCGTATGGGGGTTGGGCAAAGACGATTTTCAAATCCTCAGCGACACCGAGATCGAATTCGGCTTCTACGCGAAGGGCGAAGCGAGCGGTCAACAGGGTGCGGAGGTGAGGTATATTCTCGCGCGATTCGTCAAGGAAGCGGATGGCGCGTATCGATTGAAGTCGATGAAATTCTACTCGCTTCAAAATGGCAACCGTGCCGAAGAACCGATCACAGGCTTCCCTTAACCCCGGCTGGCAGTTGCGTCTTCACAATATCGAGATCGTCGACACGTTTGCCGAGGCGTTCCCGATGACCGCGTGTCGGGTGATCGTCACGGCACTCAACCCACGTTGGGCAGAAATTGCAGCCGTGGCGGCCACGGGTTATGCCGCATCGGTGATCGGTTGCGATGCGGAGGCGGGTATCGAACGGACACTTTCCCCCGATGAAACCCCCGATGGACGGCCCGGCGTTTCGCTGCTCTTCTTCGGTTTCAGCCGCGATAGTTTGCAGAAAGCGGTCGGGAATCGCGTCGCACAGTGCATTCTCACGTGTGCCACCACGGCAGTTTTCAACGGCTTAATCAGCGATGCGGGGCGGTCGATTCGCATCGGTGGGAACTTGCGTTACTTCGGCGATGGCTGGCAGATCAGCAAGCAACTCGACGGGAAACGCTACTGGCGGATGCCAACGATGGATGGCGAATTCCTCTGCGAAGATCAGTTCGGAACGGCGAAGGGCATCGGCGGCGGGAACTTCCTCATCCTCGGCGAAACGCAGGTGGTGACACTCGCGGCCGCAGAGGCGGCGGTGATCGCGATGCGTGCGGTACCGGGTGTGATTCTGCCGTTCCCTGGCGGTATCGTTCGCTCGGGCAGCAAAGTCGGCAGCAAGTACGCGAAGCTCAAGGCAAGCACGAACGAGGCGTATTGCCCGGTTTTGCGAGGCGTATTTCCGAGTGCGTTGCCGAGCGGTGTCAACGCCGTCTACGAGATCGTGATAGACGGACTGGACATTGCGAGTATCGAGCAAGCGATGCGGCGCGGCATCCATGCGGCGTGCGTGCCGGGCATTTTGCAGATCAGCGCCGGCAATTACGGCGGCAAACTCGGCCCGCATCACTTGCACCTCAAGAGCGTCCTCGGCGAAGGAGT
>JAYSKW010000690.1:0-7394 GCA_043726085.1 Limnoglobus sp. | reverse complement strand
TGCGATTTTCGGCATGTAGCGATCGCTGGTCCAGCCCTTCAGATTGCCGCCGTAATATTTGTGGAAACTGTTGAAGCCGCAACTCGAAACGACGACCTTCAACCGCTCGTCGAACGCGGCCGTGAACATACTATTGTGCCCGCCGAGCGAGTGGCCGATCACCGCGATGCGTTCGCCGTCGACTGCGGGTAACGACTGCAACAGATCGACCGCCCGCATGTTGTTCCAAATCGCTTTCATCGTTCCCGACTGGTACAAACCGGCTTTGAATGCCGCTTGAAAATCGTATTTGTACTCGCCGAAACTCGGGTAATCCGGCGCGAGACAGACGTAGCCGCGGATCGCGAGGTGCAACGCCTGTTGCTTCGATTCCTGCTTGCCGAGGCCGACCGGTTCGTCTTTGCCGATGGTGATCGTTTGGTGCAAACAGAGCGCTGCGGGTCGTTTGCCGATCATTTTCGGGATCAGTAACCACGCCGGAACGCGGTCGCCTTTCTCGGTGGCGAACGTGATTTTCTTCCGCGTGCCCCAGTCGAACGATTCCTCGGAGACGATCTTCACATCGAGGGGTACTTTGCGATCCTCACCGGGCAACGGCCCCATCGCGCGTTCCATTTTCTGAAGTAGTGCCGCACGATCCGGCGGGGCCGCCACCGCGACATCGACGCCGATGACGCACATGATCGCCACCAAAACATACCGCATAGTCGTCTCCTCGCGCATTTGCTTTTCGTACAATGCTACCGTCCACGCTGGCTGTCGAACTCACTGAGATTACCATGCGGCGAACGGTCCTGAAATCGAAAATCCATCGCGCGATCGTAACGGAGACGAACATCCATTACGAGGGGAGCCTCAGCATCGACGCGGACTTGCTCGATGCGGCGGACATCCTGCCATTCGAGCAAATTCACGTGTGGGATGTGACGAACGGCAGCCGCCTCATCACGTACGCCATCCTCGGCGAGCGCGGCACCGGTATCATTCAGGTCAACGGCGGCGGCACGCACCACATCCACAAGGGCGACGTCGTCATCATCGCCAGCTTCACCGATTTGAAGAGCCGCGACGCGAAAAAGCACAAGCCGCGCGTGATCTTCGTCGATCGCGAAAATCACATCAAAGAAGCCGACGACCGCGATAACGACGTCGATGCGACGGAGGATTTACCCGCCGCACCGCCGGTGGAACCGGTCGCCAAACCGCGCCATACGAGGAAGCGAAAACCGAGCGAGTGACGAGTGGCGAGTCGAGACACTCGTCACTCCATTCGGCGATAGAATAGAAACCGTGGCGGTTTGCAAGCCTCTCGATGAGTAGCTTACCTATGAAACGCAGACGTTTTTTCGGGTGGATGGCGGCCGCTTGTGCGGGTGTCGCTGCGTTCGTTGCGTTCGGTACGGGGCCGACATTCCGCCCCGCGATGGCCGACGTGCCGACACTCGGCGATGGGGATTTTGCGGCACTTCTGAAAGCCGTCCGACCGGTCGCGGGGGAAGACCCGTTCGCGAGTATTCCGTGGCAGACGTCGTTGTGGGAGGCCCGCGAGTTAGCGGCGAAGGAAGGCAAGCCGATCTTGCTCTGGGAGATGGATGGCCACCCGCTCGGCTGCGGGTGAAACAACGTCGTGGCGGGCCGTGCGTTCGCCTTCGCAGATCCTGAGATTATTCGCCTCGCGCAAACCGCGTTCGTGCCGGTGTCGGCCGACGATTGGTACCAGCGCCGCCGCAAAGATGCCGAAGGCGACTTCTTCCGCAAAGTCGCGAACCAAGGCCCGCGAAAAGGCGAAGGCGGCGGCACGAGGCAAGGGATTTACATCCTGACGGCGGACGGCGAACTGCTCGCGTTCAAGAACGCCGGGCAGGACGTGAAAGCGACGCGCGAACAACTGCGACATGGTTTGCAGAAGTGGAACGCGCTGCCCGCGAATCGCCGCGACGCCGGGGCGGTGAAGGTCGAAGCGCACGGGAAACTCGACGCGAACTTCACGCGAATCGTGCCCGAAGGTGGCTTAGTCGCCCGCGTTCACGCTCAAATTTTAGACAAAACCGCCGACGGGTACGCAAAAGGTGCGACCGAAGTGGGTGGCGGCGATAAAGCCTCGCGCGATTTCCTCTGGCTGACGGCGGAAGAGGTACGCCAACTCGCGCCGACGAAACGAGAGAACGATTTCACGTACCCCATGCCCGCGAAAATCGCCGAGCGGATCGCGCGATTTCACCTCATCGACAACACGCGCGGCGAGCCACCACTCTGGGAGAAGAAGGAACTTCGCAAACAGAATTTCACGCTGACCGTGGTGAAAGTGGGCGAGGATGCGATCGAGTTGCGGCTCGGTGGCGACGTGCTGTTGTGCAACGATGCCGACGCGATGAAAGCGAATCGCGGCTACGAAGCGACAGTCCACGGCACGCTGGTTTACCAGCCATCGAAGCAGCGATTCACCGCATTCGACGTCGTCGCCATCGGCGAACACTGGGGCGATGGCGACTTCACCCGCAAAGGCACGCGACCGGGCAAAGGCCTCCTCGGCATCGCCATCGGCATCGCCGACCCGACGAATGCGGCGGATCGCGTCTCCCCGCAAGGCATCCGCGACCGGAACGCCTACTTCGGGAACGATTAGCGAGCGAACTTGCGGACGGTTGCGAAGTTCCCGTCTGTACCGTGCCTACTATCCGACGGCGCAACTCAAACGACAATCGCAACAATCTTTCGATAGCGCAGTTCGTCGCGCTCATTATGTTAAAACGATATGCCGAGGTAAGTTTCGGCACGACGGATAACAACCCATCGCGCGGACGGATTCACGCCACCTCTCGCTCCGTCCGAGGTGTACCCCCCACGAATCGCGCCGATGGCGTAAACCTTGAGTCGATACGAGCGAAGTCGACGAATGTTATCCGCGCGTCGCGTGTCGTGGCCCGCGCCAGACGCACGATGCGAGGAACCCGTGAACCGCACGGCCCGAGAGAAAATCGAGGTCAGTAGCCGAAGATATTTCTTGTGCCAAACGGTGTGTGCGCGACGATAAGTCTGCGTAGAATGCCACACGAAGGGGACACGCAGTGAACAACTGCACCCCGGCCGCGTCGGTATAATCGGAAGGCGATGAGGATCGTTTCCCTCCGAACCGGCGTACGATGAGCCATACGACCATGCGGGTCGCCCGACCGCCCCGCGCCACCGATTCCGCCCGCAGCTTCTGCGGACTGGAAAGAGACGAAAGTTCCATGCGCGAACCGGCCCACACACACTGGCAGTACTGGCGGGTGAAGCGAACCCTTTCGCCGAAGGAATCGGCGAATCGGGCTAGCGACATCCCCCCAGCCATTGCCGACCGTTTGAACAACCGCCCACCCGTACCGGCGAACCCTGCCGACGAACGACCGGGGCCGGATGGCATCCGCTGGGGCCTCGTCGAGCGAATTCGTGCCGAAATCGCGGCGGGCACGTACCCGAACGACGAAATCTGGCAACTCGCCCAAGAGCGGATGCTCGAGCAGATCGAGGCGGCGGATTGACCCGCTTCCTATACTACCGGGTGTCGGGCCTGGTATCCGTCGTACGGCCGGGAACGATTCGCGTTCCCGGCCGTATGCATTTGCTTCAGGAGTTTCGTCGTGTCCCTTCCCGCCGTCGCCGTCTCGCAGTCTCCGGAAGATCGCTTCCGCGAATTCCTGGCGAGCCGACCGAAACCGCAGCGGTTCACCGAACAACAGCGAGAGCTCGTCGAGCACGTCTTTGCGCAACATTCGCACTTCGACGCCGAGCAACTGATCGAAGAACTCGGAAAAGCCGGGCGGAACGTCAGCCGGGCCACGGTTTACCGCACGCTGACGAAGTTGGTCGACGCGGGGCTACTTCGCAAAATCGAACTCGGCCCCAAGACGTTATTCGATCACGATTACGGCTACCCGTGGCACGAACACCTCGTTTGCGAAGGCTGCAATACGATCATCGAGTTCCAGCATCCGGGTATCGAAGCCGCACTGAAGGACATCGCGGCACAACATCAGTTCCGTGCGGAAGCGCACACGCTGATCGTCCGGGGTATCTGTGCCAGTTGTAGCGCCGCACGGGCGAACCGCCGACGCATGGTCATGTGAGAAAATCGCTTCGCGATAATCGGCACAGCTTGCGTATTTTGTGGGTATATTTGCAACAGGAGGGCGAACGATGACGACATTGACAATTCCTGCTGTTTTCTACCCCGAGAGCGATGGGATGCCGATGGCAGACAACGCATTGCAGTTTCGTTGGATGTCGTTGTTGAGGTGGAACGCGGAAGCGCTCTTACGCCACGACCGCTATGTGCTTATCTCCGCCGATCACCTGATTTACCCCGTTCGGGGGAACGCATCGATCCGGATCGCGCCGGATGTGTACATCGCCTATGGCCCTGAGAAAGGGGATCGCGGCAGCTACCGTGTCTGGGAAGAAGGCAACGTCTTTCCGCAGGTGATATTCGAGGTCTATTCGCCATCGAACACGCATGTCGAAATGCAACTCAAGCGAGAGTTTTGTGCGGTGTACGGCGCGGAAGAGTTTTACATCATCTACCCGGAGTATCCGAATGATGCGGAGGCGTGGTTGCGAAGCGACGAGAACTTCGTTCGGGTTCCGGAGATCAATGGCTTCGTCAGTCCGCGCGTCGGTTTCCGTTTCGTGTTGGAAGACGGCCACCTGACGGTGTTCGGGCCAGATGGTCGCGAGTGGAAAAGTCCCGACGTCGCGTTTTGTGAACTCGAAGACGCGGAGAGCGATCGCGATTCCGCACGCGCGCGTGTAGAGAAGGAACGCACGCGAGCCGAGAGCGAACGCGAACTCGCACAATACGAACGCACCCGTGCGGAGCGCGAGAGCAAACGGGCCGATAGTGAGAGCAAACGGGCCGAACGTATGGCCGAGAAACTGCGTCAACTCGGCATCGACCCGAATGCCGACTGATCGCTCAACTGACGAGACTGAAGAAGATTTCTTCGAGGTCGGGTTCGCCGTACTGGGCACGCAGTTCGTCGGGTGTGCCGCAGGCGGCGATGCGGCCTTTCGCCATGATCGCGACGCGATCGCAGAGCTTTTCCACTTCGCGCATAATGTGCGTCGAGAACAGAATCGTCTTCCCCTGCTTCCGTAGTGCCGCGATATTTTCGATGACGGCACGCTGCACCAGCACGTCTAGGCCGTTCGTCGGCTCGTCGAAAATCAACACCGGCGGATCGTGGATGAGGGCGCGAGCGATCGAGACTTTTTGCTTCATGCCGGTGCTCATCTTGCCGCCGACTACGTTGCGAAACTCGTTGAGTTGGAACGTGTCGAAGAGCGTATCGATGCGGCGACTCAGCGTTTCGCCGCTCATTCCGTAGAGCTTGCCGTAATATTCGACCATCTCGAACGCGGTCATGCGGTCGTAGACGCCGGTGTTCGCCGACAGAAAGCCGATGCGTTCGCGGACTTTGCCGGGTTCGTTGACCATGTCGAAACCGGCAATCGTCGCGCCGCCCGCCGATGGTTTCAACACGGTACACAACATCCGTAGCGTCGTCGTTTTCCCCGCGCCGTTCGGCCCCAACAGCCCGAACACCTCGCCAGGTTGCACCGTGAACCACACGTCATCGACAGCCGCGTTCCCCCGTTCGGAAAACTGCTTCGTCAGGCCCTGAACTTCGATCATGGGGGTGTATCTCGAGCTTTCATAGCCGCAAGTTCATGGCTTGTTATATACGGCCAACTGTCGGTAGAATAATCGATTCAGCAGTTGGGTGGACGGAGGTGTGGTGTAGATTCGCAGCGACAAGCAGCGCTTGAGTTGGTGCTCAGCAAATTAGTCGCGACGCGGAGTCCTCGGAGCGGAGCGCGTGTGCGTCAACCCCTCTGAATATGGGTGAAGTCCACGCGCTCCGCTACGCAAACCTTGCGCGTCGCGGCTAATTGTCCACGACCCGGAACGGTAGGTCAAAGCGGCCTCTTCTTTGGCTCAATCGTAATCCTTCAGCCTGGTGAAGCTTCACCCTAACCGAGACGGATTGCGTTCACTTCCTTAGTGCTGCTAAGTGTCGCAAGCCAGCGTAAACGGGATCGCAAAATGAAACGGCCCCCGTTTTTTGCCGGGGGCCGTTCAAGGTTACATCGCGAGTGCGAAAGTGGCGGCCAGCCCGGCGAGGGCTAGGGCCACGATCGCCCACACCGACCAATTACTCACTTTTGACGGCGATCTTGCGGGGCTTTGCGTTCTCGCTTTTGGGAAAGCTGACGGTCAGCACCCCGCTGGCGAGCTTCGCCTCCACCTTGTCGGCGTCCACCGGGGCTGGCAGCATCACCCTCTGCTCGAACCGACCATAGGCCCGGGTGTCATACCCGCCCTTGCCCTCCGACTTCCGCTCACCCCGTACGATCAGGGTGCCATCGTGGACAGACACATCGATGTCCTGATCGGTCACGCCCGGTGCGTCGATCTCAACGTGGACGGTGTGCTCGTCCTCCCACACGGACAGCGGAAACGCTGGCCACGTCGGGGCGGTCATGAGCGGGGCGAAGTACGGGTCGTTGAAGAATCGGTCGAACAGAGTAGACAGTCGGTTGGCAGGCGCTCCGGTCGTCGGGGCCAATGCCGAACCGTTGTTGCGAAGAGTAGGCACCATCAGAAAATCCTCCCAGAGTTCACGGGCAACTGTGAAAGAAATCGCCATGCATCAGTTTCACGGCTCGGGGGCGTGGTCCGGTTGCCCGTGTTCTCTCCGGGCCACTTGCCTCCGCGATCTAGAAAATGCAAAAAGAATGCCAAAAGGTTCAGTAGCCACAAGTGCACGTTTTCCAGACCAAACCGAGGTTATGGCCGCTCCCTCGGAAGTCATCGGGTTGTCATTTTGGCAATGAGTTGTCATTTTGGCAGGCAGCTACACAACCTCGTGAGACTTCGGGAGGAATGAAGTCACGGCGTCAGAAGTCTCACGACTTCCGCCACTGTAACCTTTCTGGAAGCATGGATTTTTACTCCGCGTACTCTGCGGTTAAAATTCTGGTTGATCTTATCTCCGCATGACGGCGTCGTCGTGGTTGAGGATGGCTAGCGATAGTTGTGTGGCGGCGGCGACTTCTGCTGCGTCTAGTTTGGGGTCGCGTTTGCTTTCGCCGACGCTCAGTAGTTTCTCGGCGGCCTTTCGGTCGAGCGTGTAGCCGTCTTTTTGCTCGTCGTAAAGTTTCACGAGTACGGCGAGTTCGCGTTCGCTCGGTACCCTTGCGCAGACGGTGCGAAACACCCACGATGCCCGCGATTTCGTGGTGGTGCCGCCCTCGCGCAACATGCGTTCGCCGAGGAAGCGGGCGGCCTCGACGATTTGCGTGTCGTTGAGCAATGCGAGTGCCTGCAATGGCGTGCTCGTCGATTGGCGTTT
>JAYSKW010000689.1:0-1003 GCA_043726085.1 Limnoglobus sp. | reverse complement strand
GGGTAGAGCCGTTCCAGGATGTAATCGCGTTCGCCTTAGGCAATCAGCGACGGGTGTTTCGCAATGTCGCTCGCGTTCTTCGGCACCCAGATGCGGCCGTCGTTCCGTAGCGATTCGCTCATCAGCGTCAGCTTCGACTGGTGATCGCCGGCCACGGGAATGCAGGTCGGGTGAATCTGCGTGTAGCACGGGTTCGCAAATGCCGCACCGCGCCGGTGGGCACGATACGTGGCGGTGACGTTGCAACCGATCGCGTTCGTGCTGAGGTAAAAGGCGTTCGAGTAGCCGCCGCTGGCGATAACCACGGCGTCGGCGGCGTACGACTTGATCTCGCCGGTCTGCAAGTTGCGAACGACGATCCCCTTTGCACGGCCATCGACGACGACGAGATCGAGCATCTCGGTTCGCGGGAACATTTTCACGTTCCCTTGCGAAATTTGCCGCGAAAGTGCCTGATACGCACCGAGGAGAAGTTGCTGCCCCGTCTGCCCGCGACAGTAAAACGTGCGCTGGAGTTGCGCGCCGCCGAAGCTGCGGGTATCGAGCATCCCGCCGTATTCGCGGGCGAACGGCACGCCCTGCGCCACGCATTGATCGATGATGTTCACCGACACTTCCGCGAGGCGGTGGACGTTCGATTCGCGTGCGCGGAAGTCGCCGCCCTTGATCGTGTCGTAGAAGAGCCGCCAGACGCTATCGCCATCGTTGCGGTAGTTCTTCGCGGCGTTAATGCCGCCCTGTGCCGCGATGCTGTGTGCCCGACGTGGGGAATCTTGGAAGCAAAATGTCTGGACGTTGTAGCCGAGTTCGGCGAGCGTCGCCGACGCACTCGCGCCAGCAAGGCCGGTGCCAACCACCAGCACGGTGTACTTCCGCTTGTTCGCGGGGTTGATCAGATTCATTTTCTTCTTGAAATTCGTCCACTTTTCCGGCACCGGACCGGACGGGATTTTGGAATCGAGTGCGAGCATGACGATAGTTTCCGGTTGGAGCAAATTTCCCA
>JAYSKW010000688.1:0-12113 GCA_043726085.1 Limnoglobus sp. | reverse complement strand
GTCGCCCACGCGCTCCAGGTGATCGATCAATTCTGTCAACCACACGATACTGTCTGGAGTGATGGCAATCGCCTTCTTCGCATCCGACAAAGCACGACGAACCAACGGCGTATCGCCCCGGAATTGCAGTTTCCCTTCCGCGATCGTCACGCAAAATTGGAATGACGTTTTTGGAAAATGAATTCGATCGCGTGCCGTCTCCGCATCGGCCGCACGCATCGAACCGGCTGCGATAACCCACGCAACCACCGCAATAACGATCGGCATTCTCATGAATGAACCTCGCCAGAAAGGCCGCCTCATCGACAAACGCTCGTTTACACCCATCGCGACGGTTCGGGCAATATCAAATGGAGAGGAGTGGCGAGAATATGTAACGAAGCCGCCGGTTGCGTGTTGAATCTCTCACGGCGCTTCGCCGACACACGAATGGGAGAACGATCCGTGAAACGCAAATTGTTCATGCTGGCCATCTTCGGCCTCATCAGCGCAGTCACCGTGGCCAGCGCCGAAGACGAAAAAAAGCCCGATGCGAAGCCTACCAAGGGCAAGCTCGACAAAACGAAAATGTTCGAGAAAATGGACGCGAACAGCGACGGCAAAGTGACCAAGGACGAGTTCAAAACTTTCAGCGACGCCCTGAAAGATCGCCTGAAAGACAAAGGCGGCAAGGCGGGGAAAGCCGGCGAACTGCTCGGCGATAAGCTCTTCGACAAAATCGACGCCAATTCCGATGGCGAGATCACGAAGGAAGAGTTCGACAAGTTCGAGTTTCCTGGCAAGAAGAAGTGACGAGCGGCGAGTGATGTGTGGCGAGAATCGATCTCGCCACACGTCACTTCTTACACTCCCCACTCGTCAGTCGTCACTCGCCACTTTTGACTCGCCACTTCCTACATTTCTGCCATTTGCACCGAAATTGTAACTTTTACCGATCCGCCCGGTTAAAAAAGGTAGTTAAACCTGGTAAACTAGTTGCCTTGGCCGACTTTGTTCACCAAAACTATACTTGGCGTTACCGTTTGCCGGCGCAAGCCTGGCGACATTATCTGTTTCTCTGACGTCGGCGGTGGGCGGTGGCCCGCAGAAGGAGAATCTTCGGTACACACCTGTGAACCGTCTCGAAATCGCGTGCCGCGCGGAATATGCGTCGCACTCCACGAAAATAGGTTTCCTCTTCGTGAGGTCGTTTAGAATGCCCAAACTCGCTCAACTCGTCACCCGCTTGCCCATTTTCGGCCGGTGGCTGCAACCCGCAGAATCCCCCATCGCATACTCTCAGCGCCGCGTCAGCGGTCCGACGATCCTCACGGCGAAGGTTCCCGTGCTCGTCGGCTCGAACCTGTCCCGCTCGTTCGGAACCGGTTCGACGAAGATGTATGCGCTCAAAGATGCCTCCGTCGAATTCCAGAAGGGGGAAATGAACCTCCTGATGGGGCCGAGCGGCAGCGGGAAGTCGACGCTGCTGGCAGTGTTGTCTGCATTGTTGCGCCCCGATAGCGGCACGGTCACGGCCCTTGGCCGCGATGTCTGGACGATGGAAGACAGCGAAATGGAGCGGTTTCGCCTCCAGCATTGCAGCTACATCTTCCAGGGTTACAACCTGTTCCCCGCACTGTCGGCACGGCAGCAACTCGAAGTCGTATTGCGCTGGGGAGAAGGCGTTTCGGCCCGCGTGGCCCGCAAGCGAGCCGACCACGTTCTCGGCCAACTCGGCATGGCGAACCGCGCCCACCTGCGGCCATTGGCACTATCCGGTGGCGAGAAGCAGCGCGTGGCGATCGCCCGCGCACTGGTCAAGAATCCGTCGTTCATCTTCGCCGACGAACCGACGAGCGCCCTGGACTGGGAAAACGGCCAGCAAGTAATGAATATGCTGAAGGAATCGGCGAAGTTACGCGGCGCAACTGTGCTCGTCGTCACGCACGATCATCGGCTGGAAGGCTACGCGGATCGCATTTTCAAGATGGCCGACGGCACGATGAAAACCGATGCCCAAGAAGCCGCCGAGTCCGCAGACATCGGCCGCACCCGCCACAAACCCCTCGACGTCGACACCGGCGAACTGACGCCATTCCCGAACGCCAAAACCCTGACACGATTGCGACTCAGCGACCCCCACTACCCCGTGCTAAACGGGAAGTAGAACGTGTGGTTTTTGGCTCGAAGTTTCCGCGACGGATATCGGAGTAAAGAGCAATTTTCACGTAGTCGAAGTCGTGAGACATCGGGATGCGGCAAGTCACCGCGTCAGAAGTCTCGCAACTTCCGCTACGTATTCACCGGCAACGACTGAGGGTCGTGGTGAGTCTGCGAAACACGACGGTTCGTGCACCCGGAATGACCGTTGTGGCTTATCGCGTCTCGAAGACTCGCCACGACTGGTTTTTAAGGGTATTTGCCCCCGCGCAGGCTAAAGACCTGCGGCTACCAGTGAATGAAGAACGAACGACGCACCTGCTACCCAAAAACACCGTTTTTGAACCATGCCGCAGATTAGCTTTCTTTCGGTGCCCAGAACTCGACGCCCATCGCGTCGGCCAATCGTCGCAGGTCGCCCATCAATGCGAGGAACTGGTGCGGCAACAGTGCCTGTGGGCCATCGGAAAGGGCTTTCTCGGGGCAGTTGTGAACTTCCACGTGAACGCCGTCGGCACCGGCGGCGACACTCGCGCGGCACATGCTCGGAATCAGGTCTGGGCGGCCCGTGGCGTGACTCGGATCGACGATAATCGGCAAGTGGCTTTGGCCCTTCACGTTCGGCACGGCGCTCATGTCGAGCATGTTCCGCGTGCTGTCCTCGAAGCTGCGAACGCCCCGTTCGCACAGCACCACGCCCGTGTTGCCTTCCGCGAGGATGTACTCGGCCGACATCAGCAAGTCTTTCACCGTTGCGCTCATCCCGCGCTTCAGGAGTACCGGCGTGCGGGTGCGGCCGCATTCTTTCAGCAGGTCGAAGTTTTGCATGTTGCGGGCACCGAGTTGCAACATATCGGCGTAGCGAACGACGAGATCGACTTGCCGCGGATCCATGACTTCGGTGACGACGGGCAAGTCGTACTTTTGGCCGATATCCTTGAGAATTTTGAGGCCGTCTTCACCCATGCCTTGGAAGGCGTACGGGCTGGTTCGCGGTTTGAACGCCCCGCCGCGCAGGATGTTCGCCCCGCCCGCCTTCACGTACTTCGCGATGATGTCCATCGTCTCGTAGTTTTCGACCGCGCACGGCCCGGCAATCATCGCTAGGCTGCCGCCGCCGATCTTCACTTTGCCGACGTAAACCGACGTGTCTTCCTTGTGGAACTCGCGGCTCGCGAGCTTGAACGGCTTCATGATCGGCAGGACTTGCTCTACGCCGGGGATCGCGCGGAAGTTCTCCGATTGGCCCTTGGTTTCATCGCCGATCGCGCCGATGATCGTGCGAGATTCACCGCGACTGACGTGAGGGGTGAAGCCGAGATCTTTCACCGTGGCAATCGCGTGTTCGATCTGTTCGAGCGTCGCATCGGGCCGCAAAACGAGAATCATGGCAATGCCATCCATAGTGTCCCTCGCCGCGAGTCAGAGGGCACCACGGCAAAGAGCGGAGAGAATCGGAATAGTGTTTAGGTTATCGAACCGCGCTCATCCGACCATGATGCGTCACTTTGCGTTCGGTGGTAGTCCCGCATTCGCCGCGGCCTTGAAGCCGGAATGCCAGATTTGCGGCATGTACTTGTAAAGATCGAAATTCGGGTCGTTCTCGGGGTCGTGGCACTTCATGCACATCGAAGAAATCGCCGTCGCGGTGTGTTGTTGCTTGGCGGTCAGTTGCACGGGTGACGGGTCGCCGAGCTTCACCGCACCGAGTTTCACGATCGTTTCCTTGTCGGGAAGCACGTCAGTCGGCTGCGTTTTCCACGAACTCATCGCCGCGAGGAACGTTTTATCGCTCGGTAGACCGGCGTGCCCGCTACCTGGCCCGTGACAGCTTTCGCAACCGACGTGGCGAAGGTGTTTGGTGTTTTCTTCGTTGGTATAGCCGCTCTTGTAACCGAAACCGACGGTGTGGCAAACGACGCACTCGCCGTCGAACTGGCGATTACTCGGCCGTTTCGCGTACTTTTCGAGTGCTTCCATCGCGTGGCCGTGCTTGCTGTCCTTCCACGCTTTGTACTCGTTCGGGTGGCACGACTGGCACTTGTCCGAACCGAGGAACGTGAGGTTCGCGCCGGGGTTTTGAATCTGTGCCGAGTGCATCAGCGGCTTCTCGGAGAACAATGCCAGCAGATTATCTTTTTTCACCCGCCCCGTGTATTCTTCGAGCAGTTGCAGTTGCTTGCTGGCTTTCTCGGCGGCTTCGCCATCGGGGGTCAGGAACTCTTCGCGGAGTGGCACGAGTTGATACTTCAGGTCGTAGCCCGTTTCGGTTTTGAAGACGCCAATGACGCCGACGTTCTGGCCCTTATGGCCTACCTGAATGATGAAGGTTTTGCCGTTGTTGACGACGGTCGGAAACTGTGGTGGCTCGGATTCTTCGATCTGGCAAATGACGACGTTGAGTTCGGGAAACGCTGAGGCCGCCTTCGTCGCTTCGTCTTTATTTCCCGCATACAACAGCACATTGATCGGCGGTTTTTTCTCGTGCGCCTTGAGTGCCGCAACCGATAGCTTCAGCACGTCGCCGCTTTCCAGAAAGGCGAACGACGGGTCGATCTTTTTGACTTTCTCGAACACGCTCGGCCCGATGACCGACGTGATTCCAACGGCGACGTGATCGACACCTTTCGTTTTCGATACGACTTCGATCGCCTCGACGAGTGGCCGTTTCCCGGCACCTGCGAAGAGCTTATCGCGGGAGATGATGCCCCCTTTATCGTCGTAGCCGGCCAAGTTTGCGGATAACACGATTGGTGGGACATCGGCGTTTTGCAGCGTGTATCGCGAAAGTATCTGCCAGAGTTGCTGGTTGAAATCGAACTCGCCGAGGCCGACGGCCGCGTAGCCCATCTCGGCGAGGCTCTTCATCGTGTACTCGTACTTCAGCCAATCTTGCGCGGTGATCTTGCGCGGCGAAGAGATGTCGCCCAAGTCGAGTGGAACGACCGGCCATCCTTTGGCACGCAACGAGTCGATGAAGTTCGCACGGCGTTCGAGGCCGCCCTTTTGCGGCTTGCTGCAACCGCACGGCGACATGTACCCGAAGGTTTGTCCCGTCAGTACCAGCACCATGTCGGGTTTTTGGTCTTTCGGCCACGTTGCGAACAACGGCACGCCACCAACTGAGGACACCACCGGTGGTTTTTGCGTCGTCGCGCCGCTGGCCACACCTTCGGGGGCCGGTTTCATGCCGGTGTCTTGCCGATTCGAGGTCAGCCAAGCCCCAGCACCAACAGTCAATACTGCCACAATTGCTAGGATCGCGCCGATTCGTATCGGTCCGCCAAGGCTCGGTGATGCCATGACATCTTTCACACCCGTGGCTGGGTTTTCCTGAAACATCGTGAAGCCTCCGGGATCGCGAGATTTATGCATATGTCATGCATAGTCGATCTCGCCATTGCGTGCGAGGTCATCTTGCGATACTCAGATGAAAATCATCGACCGTGACCGGAAACCGGAATGCGGACGTTGATCGGGTTGGGGCCCTTCGTGCGGAGATAAACGATGCCGTCCCACGGTGGGCGACGGCCTTCCTTCGGCAGGATTTGGACGTTCAACGTCCAATACTTACGGTTGAGTACGATCTCCGATGCGGAAAGTTCCACTTTCAGAAACTTCGGATCGCAGAGTTCGGGCACGACTTCGAGTTCGAGTTCGGTTCGCTCGGTCCAAAGTCGCGGTTTGAGTTTTTTGCCCGCATCGCTGTCGTATCGCTCGAAGTTGATTTTGTTGTCCGATTCGAGACGGATGGCACCGTAGATGGTGCCTTTGATCCCGACGCGGTAGGTTTTGTCTTTGCCGCCCTGCGAACTCCCGACGTGAATTTCCTTCTCGAACGGCCCGATGTCTAGCGATTTACCACCCGCTTCGCGATGGACGTTGATCGGAATTCGATAGCCGCTGCGGATGCGAACGGGGTATTTGAACGTGTTCGAGAGATTGAAAGCCAATTTGTCGAGTTCGACATCGGTGAGCGCGATCGCTTTATCGGACGTCACGTACGGGTCGTTGCCACCGACGACGATCTGCGGTGGCGGAAACGCATCGAAGTCGCGCACGATCGAATACACGAGGAGATCGTGCGTGCGGACGTTCGTGCCGTCGGGAAATTCCCCCGCTTCCATATCGCGCGGGTAGACTTCGAACGGCTCGCGACCGGCAAACTTGACGGAGAACGGCAGCGGTTCCGTAATCATGCGCTCGTTCTTCTCGTTGAGCACATCGAAGTGAACGGTTACGGGGGTCGGTTCGCCGATCGCCTTGATTTCAAAACCGAGTTCGATGAGTGCCATGCTCGTGGCACCCGGTCCGGTCGCCGCTGGAACCGCGAACGTCTTTTCGGGATGATCGAAATCGAACGTCTGCCACTGGAGTTTCGACCGCATCGCCACGTACGCAATACCCGAAAGAATGTCGGGGACCGGCGAAATGCTCGGCATCGTACCCATCGCGATCGTACGCAGCTGTGTCTGAAACTCTTCGGTGGGAATCGCGGCGGCCCGAGCGCCGGTACACTTCGAGCAACTCCGCTTCACGGCAACGATTTTGAGTTCGTGCGGCCTTCGGTTACCCACGGGGAAACCGACCCAATTTCCTTCGGTGTACAGTTCGTAAAAGCCGGGGTAATACTGATTGACGATATTCGGTTCGGCGATCGGGTCGGGGTTGTAATACACGAGCGAGTACGGCACGTGCAACGGCGGCCCTAAGTCGGAGGAAGCCCCATTGGGATCGTTTGCGAGGGGCTTCGGCGTATTCGTAAACTGCGAGAGGAACGTCACCCCGAACACGAGGGCGACGACTAAACCGATCGGTAGGATTGTCTTCATCGTCGAATTCATGGCCGCTCGTTTCGTAACCGTAAGGACGTGGCGTTGCCCGTACCTTCTACGCCTCTTCTGATTCTACAGTTCGCGGCTCGCTTTTCTGCCGAATCGAATCGCGAAGTTGTGCGGCGGCTTCGTAATCTTCGCTCGCAATCGCGCGATCGAGCTTTTCCTGCAAGGTTTCGCCGAGGTTGTGCCGTTCGCGAATTTCGGCTTCGAGCCGCCGTAATTGCATCAGCATCGGGTCCGAATCCGGCTCCGCATCGGCATCGAAGCTCGTCAGGAAGCTTTCGATTTTCCCGAAGCCGACGCGAATGGAATTGATGGCCGATTCCGGATCGTCGGCGGTGGCATACGCCGCGGCGGCCGCTTGCGTGCGATGAAACAACACGAAGCCGCGATACTGTTCGTGCGACCGCGTGAACTCGTCCGATGGCGAGTGATCGCGTACGAAATCCATAAATGATAGCGTGTGATCGGCATCTTCGACCGCACGGTTGTACTCGCCGAGCGACAGCCAACAGACGCGGCGGTGGTAGTACTGCATGAACTCGCGATCCGCTTCCACGCTGTGCTGTTCGTTCAGTCGAAAGTTGCGACCCGCAAGATCGGCAGCCTTCGCTTTCGCTCGCAAGTAAGCGAAGTACGTCGGCTGACCGTGCGGCCGCGAACCGTCGGGGCGATCCGCGACTTCGAGTTGCATGACGCCGAGTTCGATCCGCATTTGCAGGATTTCGCGGCCATCCTTCGCACGAATCAGCCGCGCCTGCACCGTCTCGGTCTTGTAGTGCCAACCGCGTAGCGCTCCGTCGATATCTTGTCTCATCGGTCGCTATCCTTCTTCTCAGCGGGCGTGTTGGATGGAGTCGGTGGCGGAGTTTTGTCCGCCGGTGCTTTCGTCGGTAGCGGTTTCCCTGCCGCATTTATCGGGCCAACCGCCACGATCGCGATCTTCTTCGGGTTCAAATACTGCTTCGCCACCGCTTGTACGTCGGCAGGCGTCACCTTCGACACGGCCTCGCGGTATTTCTCTAAGACATCGTAGCCCAAACCGTACCGTTCTGCTGCGAGTAATTCGCCTGCCACTTGTGCGCTCGTCGTCAGCCGGAATGGCAGACTACCGAGAAGATATTTTTTGGCATCGTCGACTTCTTGCGCCGTCGGTGGTTCGTCGCGAATTCGATTCACTTCTTTCATGAACCCATCGCGGACTGTGGTGAACTTTTCCGGGAACGTACCGATGTAACCGGTGAACGTGCCGGGCTGTTCGCCCGCCGAATCGGCAATCGTCGCTCGCACGGTGTAAGCCAAACCTTGCCTGTCGCGTAGGCTCGCCGAGAGACGATCCGTGAAACCTGGCCCCGTACCCAAGACGTTATCCATGACCAACAGTTTGTAGTAGTCGGGGTTTTTCCGCGTGATGCCGAGATGCCCGATGAACACGTGAGTCTGCGAGGCTGTGGGGTCGCTGATAATTTTTTGAATCTGCCCGTCGAGTTCCGGCGGCGCGACGACGGCAAGCGGTTTGTCCTGGCTCGGCTTCCATTCGGCGGTCTGTTCTTCAATTAACTTAATCATCTCTTCCGCAACGAAATCACCGACGAGAATCACCGTCGTTCGGTTCGGTACGAACGTCTGCTTGTGAAACTCGCGACATTCTTTTGACGAGATTTTGGACACGATCTCCTTCGTTCCCGATGCGGGGCGGCCGTAAGGGTGCGTGCCGTACACCGTCGCTTGGAAGGCGTTTCGTGCCCGATTCTGCGGCTGCGTTTCCGAGTCCGCAATCGTCGCCAAAAGCTGCGAACGCTTCGCTTCGAGTTGCTCTTCGGGGAACGTCGGCCCCATGAGACACTCGAACAGCAACCCGAGGCCGAGCTTGGCGTCGGGCGAAAGCACCTTCACCGACCCGCCTCCGGAACTGAGCGAAAGCGTACCGCCCGTGTCTTCGATTAACGTCGAAATTTGCTCGGCGGTGTGCTTGGCCGTGCCTTCTTCGAGCATGTCGCCCATTAGCGTTGCGATGCCGTTCTGTGCGGGCAACTCTTGCAGTCGCACATCCGCAACCGACGCCGTCGCCACGACGATCGGTAGTCGGTGATTTTCCAGCAGAACCAGCGTCATGCCGTTCTTGAGGACGACCCGTTTCGCATCCTTCAGCGAAAACGTACCACCACCACCCGCAGCTTCCGCACGATTCATTCGCGACTTCGCTGGTGCTGGTTCTTTCGGTGCGGTGGCACCCGACTTCTTTTCGTCTTCGGGGATCGTCCAAACGATCGCCGCCGACGATTCTTCGAGGTACTTCGCCGCGACTCGCTGGATGTCGGCGGGCGAAACGGCGAGTACGCGATCGAGATAGGTATCGAGGTCGTCCAGTCCGTCGATCGTGGCCGCCTTGGCGATTAAGTCGCACAGGCTATGAACGCTCTCCTTCGAGAACACGAACGAAGCCAAGATCGAACGCCGGATCCGGTTGAGTTCGACTTCGCCTACTGGTTCCGTGGCCAGTCGCTTCAGTTCCGCGAACACGAATTGCTCGGTCGCCTTACGGTTTTTGCCCTTCAAAAGTTCGACTTGGATGCCGAACCAACCGGGGTAGCGACCCGAACTGTTCGATGCGCCGATCTGATTCGCGATCCGTTCGCCATCGACGAGCTTTTTGTAAAGACGCGACGTTTTGCCGGTCGAAAGCACGTCGCTAATCACATCGAACACGACATCGTCCGGGTGTTTCGACGCGACCGTATTGAAGCCCATTAGCAGGCGTGGCACGTCGAACTTCGATTCCATTTCTTTGCGAACGATTTCCTTACGCGCGGGGTGCAGTGGCGCGGGTTTGCGTGCGGGCAACTCGCCCTTGGGGATCGGCCCGAACAGCTTGCGAATCTTCAAAATTGCCTCGTCGGGGTCGAAGCCACCACAGACGACGAGCGAGGCATTGTTGGGGTGATACCATTTGTCGTAGTGCCGTTTGATGATCTCCGCCGTGGCGGTGCGAACGTGCTTTTCTTCGCCGATCACCGGGTGAGCGTACGGGTTCATTTTCGGGTACAACTGGCCCAACATGCCCTTATATTCTTGGTCCCACGGCTGATCTTCGTTGCCTTTTAGCTCCGAAATGACCGCACCTTTCTCTTGCTCGAACTCGTGCTTCTCGTCGATTTTCACGTTCCGCATCCGGTCGGCTTCGATGTCGAGTGCGATCGTCCAGCGGTCGGCGGCGAAGTCGAAGTGATACGCGGTCAGGTCTTCGCTGGTGTAGGCGTTGTTGCGGCCGCCGTTGCGTTGCGTGGCGCGGTCGACGTCGCCGGGCAGCAACTTATCGGTGCCCTTGAACATCAGGTGTTCGAGGTAATGCGAGAGGCCCGTTTGATCTTTTTCTTCATCGGACGAACCGACTTTGTAAGCCACCATCGTGGTGACGACCGGCGAGCTTTTGACGGGCAGCAAGTACACCTGCAAGCCGTTCGGCAACGTCTCGCGGCGAACGTCCTTAAACAGGTTTTTCGCCGTGACGACGAGACTCGTCGGCTCGGCGGCCGCAACCGGCAGCGCGAGGAAGACCGCCACGAACAGCACCGCCTTAGCCAATAAACGTTGTCGCATCGTACGAGCCTCAAAACGATCCGCGAACGAGAAGTTTTCTCCACTGTAGTATCCATAGGCACAATCGTCACGACTAGGCCGTCTGGACAAGGCTTGGTAAATCTTGACGTCGGCGGCGCGAACTTCGCATTCGCCGATGGCAGCGTGCGATTCCTGCGATACACTGCCATCGCAATTATGCCGGTGACAGTCGCGAATTCGCGAAGAGGTGTTACGATGCTGTCCGTCGCGTTCAAAGAATGGGCTGTCATTTGTCGGGCGTTGGCCGTCGGTCGGCAGACGATCATTTTGCGGAAGGGTGGCATCGCAGAATCGAGTGGCACTTTCCGACCGGAACACGACCGGTTCTGGTTGTACCCAACGTTCGTCCATCAGCAAGAAGGCGGCACGAAACCCGAAGCCATTCCTTTCATTCAAGCCGCAAACGCCAACCGACCGGCTCCCGACCGCATCCGCTTCCAGGAGTTCGTCGAGGTCGGCGACGTGCGATTTGTCGACGATCTCGCGGTGGCGCTATCGCTCGATGCATTCCATATTTGGACGCCGGAAACCGTCAAAATGCGCTTCCATTACCGCACGCCAGGGCTGTACGTGTTATCCGTGCGAGTGTTTCGCGTGCCCGTGCCGTTCGACGCCATCGAGCAACCCGCCTACGCCGGCTGCAAAACCTGGGTCCACCTCGAACCGGGCCTTTCGACCGATGGAGCCACACCCGTATTGAGCGATGCCGAATACGCGGCCCTTCGTTCGGCAATTTAGCGAGCGGACTTGCTGAAAATGGGGCTGTCCATTCGGTGGAGTGTTCCTAAGCTAGACGCTTTCGCGAAAAAGTAATGACGGTGAGGGGTTTACGATGGCCGAGCGAATGTCCTTTTCCACCCGCAACGACCGCGCACGCGATAACCACGCGATTTCCCGCGCCGTCAACGGTGGCCTGAAGCGTAAAGAGCGCGTCAATCGCGACAAGCGGATGGCCGAACTCGTCAAGGCAGCCAAGCAACTTCCGTACATCCCATCGGTCATGAGCTGGTTGAGCGTGAAGCTCGGCAAGCCTTCGACGCTGATTTCGCAAGCCGAAGTCGATAACCTCGTCAAGTAACGATTTCGTCCGTGCGATCTTCCGCAGTGTCGACGGTTTGCCGTTCCCTCGCGTGAAGGTCGCAATACCGTACGGATCGCGGGAAGATCGGCAGTTTGCCGAAGACGCGGAACCAATCGCGACCTTCGACGATCGCGGGCCGGTCACACAAGCTGCACCGTAGCGCACTGCCATCGTCGCCGACGATGTTCGATTCGCAGCGATTCTTGGCATGTGCGAGAATCGCGTCCTCGGTGTAACCGCGCCGCGACAATTCCGCTTCGATAATCCGAATCGCATCGGGTTCCATATCTTCGCGGTAAACTGTCACGCGATCGAGCAATTCCTCGGTATCCGATTCTTGCGTGCGTTCGACGACCGTTTTTCGTTCGACGTTCATATCTTCACATTCTGCCGAAATTGATGGGAAAAGAATCGGTGCTGGGAACTCCGAAACC
>JAYSKW010000687.1:0-2032 GCA_043726085.1 Limnoglobus sp. | reverse complement strand
TACCAACTCGTGCCGCCGTACGGCATCCAGGCACCGATCGCCGCGCAGGCCGTCGTGCCGATCTTCCTCTGCCCCAGCGACCGTGCGATACCCGTTGAGACGAACATCTACGCGATTCCCGGCCCGCTCGGCCCGACGAACTACGCTTTCTGCCTCGGGACCGGAACGACCCGCGGCCGCACGAACTGGCTCGGTTCGCCCTACGATGCCGACGGTACGTTCTACGCGCAATCGAAAACGAAGTTCACCGACATGACCGACGGCACGAGCAACACGGCCGCCGGTTCCGAACGCATCCTCGGCGACGGCGACGATTCGAGCACGGCAGCCAGCCGCGCGGATATTAAAACGAAGACGATGTACGTGAACCCCGGCGCGGAGACGAACGATGCCAACTGCGGCAGCAGTTTACGCGTGAACTTCAATCAGCGTCGCGGCTATTCGTGGGTGGCCGGGGAGCCACGCTGCACGAGTTACAACCACTATTATCTTCCGAACGACAAAGTGAACCCGGACTGCGTCGCGAACTACAACATCTACACCGACCCAAAGCTTAGCAGCACCGGCCATGGCCTGAGTACTGCACGCAGCCAGCACACTGGCGGCGTGAACGTGATGCTCTGCGATGGCAGCGTGCGTTTCGTCCGCGACGCGATCGATCTCACCACGTGGCGCAGCCTGGCAACCCGTTCCGGCGGCGAAGTCCTCGGCGATTATTAGGGGTCGTTTATGGCACTGCTCACCGACGAGGAAATTGCGTTCTACCGCACGGAGGGTTACCTCGTTTTGCGGGCGCTGTTTTCGTCGGCGGAAGTGTCGGCGCTCGCGGACGATGTCGACCGCGTGGGCCGGGAACGACGTGACCTCATCGATGCGAACAACATGCGAGTGCGGTTCCAAACTCATGCGCAAACCGGCGCAGCGTTGATGGAAGTTTTCGACCCGATTGCCGATCTCTCGCCGGTGGCATCGAAGGTGGCAAATGACCGCAGGATATTCGATCGCCTCCACGAACTGTACGGCGAACCGGCCTGTTTATTCAAGGAAAAGTTGATCTACAAGCCACCCGGCGCGATCGGTGCCACGCTCCACCAAGACTGGATTTCGTGGCCGAACTTCCCGAAGTCGTTCCTCACGGTGCTGTTGGCAATCGACCCGTTCGACGAGGCGAGCGGGGCGACGCAGGTGTACCCACGCATCCACGCGCAGGGTTACCTGTCGAGCCAGGATTGCCAGCATCACACACTGGAAGATCGCACGTTTCCCGTCGAGCCGGTGATGTTGAATCTCGCCCCCGGCGACATCGCGATCTTTAGTGGCTTCACGCCGCATTCGTCGAACCCGAACCTCTCAGCGCATTCGCGGCGCGGTTACTTCCTCAGCTACAACGCGCAGTCCGATGGCGGCGAACAGTATGCGAAACATTACGCGGAGTTCCACGATTGGATTCGCACGAAATACCCGCCCGAGAAAGCACGCACCCTCTACTTCCGTTAAAACACGATGATGACAATCGCAACACCTGGGGTAGAAACTTCGCCGAAATCGGTGGCGAGCCGCTTCGCAAATTACGGCTGGACGACGATTGCCATCGGTGCGATCGCGATGGCGGGCACGTACCCCGGCCGTACGCATGGCCTCGGTATGGTGACCGAACCGTTGTTGAACGATCTCGGCCTCGCCGACCCCGATGGCCGCGTATTTTATTCCACGCTCAACCTCTGGGGCACGCTGATCGGTGCGTTGTTTTGCCTGCCCGTCGGCTGGCTGTTCGACCGCTTCGACCGCCGTTGGATTCTTGCGGCCAACCTCGTGTTCCTCGGTTTCGCCGTCGGCTGGATGAGCACCGCCGTCACCTGGCAGCAACTGTTCCTCGGCCTGATTCTCACACGCGGACTAGGCCAAAGTGCGCTATCCGTCGTCAGTATCACGCTCGTGGCGAAGTCGTTTCGCACGGGGCAACTCGGCTACGCGATGGCGTGGTACGCGATCCTGTCGGCCCCGTTCCACCTGATCCTCATCAAAGGTGTCG
>JAYSKW010000686.1:0-3342 GCA_043726085.1 Limnoglobus sp. | reverse complement strand
CGGGTCGCAGGCCCATGCGGTCGACTTGGCCGATCAGAATATCGCCGTCGGTGCTGAGAATCCCGGCGGGGCCGTCCCATGCGCAGAGGCTGCCGTACGTGCGGCGGCAATACGTGAACAACTGGAATGCATCTTGCCCCCAGACGTCGGCTTCGGTGTCCCACACGGGCGGGATCGAAAGCCGCAACGCGCGAAGCAAGCTCCAGTTTTCTTCGAGGTGTAGGTATTCGACCCATTCGTCGAGACTTGCCGAGTCGCTCATCTTCGGGCTGAGCAATTCGCCGCTAGGGGGTTGCGGGTTCAGGCTGCGCGAGAACGCCTGAACCGCGTTGCGGTTCGTTCGCACCGTGTTGATTTCGCCGTTGTGGCTCGAATACCGGAACGGCTGCGCGAGGTTCCAGTTCGGGAACGTGTTCGTCGAGTAGCGACGGTGGAAAATCGCGATCCCCGACTCAAAACCCGGCGCTTGCATGTCCGGGTAAAAGTCGACGAAGTGATGGCTCGTCAGCAATCCCTTGTAGCTGATGAGCTTCGCCGACAGTGAGTTGATGTAGACTTCGAGGCCTTCCTTGCGGAACTGATCGCGAAGTATCAAACGCTGACGATACAGCCAGCGTTCGGCATCGTCGGGCGTGCCGTTGAGCCGCAGCAGAACTTGCTCAATGATCGTCGGTCGCGTGTCGCGTGCTTTCGTGGGCAGAATATCGTCGTTCGTAGGAACGGTACGGAAGCCCATGAACTGTGCGGAACCGCTCGAGAGTGCCACCCGCAAGAGTTCGCGCGCACGGGCAATTTGTGCGGGGTTTGCATTGTGAATGAAGTACGAGCCGATCGCGATCCGGTCGGTCGGTTTCAGCGTCTTCGTGTGATCGAGGCCGAGGCGCTTCGCTTCTTCGTGGAAGAACGCTTGCGGGATCTGGCAGGTGAGTCCCGCGCCGTCGCCCGCATCGCCGCAAACGCCGCCACGGTGCTCGAGCGATTTCAGGGCTTGCAGCGATTTCTGCACGACTTCGGGGTTCGGCTTCCCATCTTTCGCGGCGACGCCGCCGATGCCGCACGCGTCGTGCCCGACATCGTCTGTGTAAAGAAGTTCGCCGCTACGCACGAGTGCTAAGCCGTCGATCATCCCTGTGCTCTTCACGTTAAGGGGCCGAGATTCGTCTACAAGTGTTAATCGTAACATCGCTCTTTCTAACGACAAGAGGCATTTCACAGCGTCGGGTTCGGGCGAAGCGACGATCGTGAGAAAGGATTTGCGTGCGATTCGCGAACTGAACGAAAAATACGTCAGAGTCTTGCAACCGATAATTTTAGTCGTTACAACACGCACAGTGCTGGGAGTTGCGGTGACGCTCGATCACCTCGCCCGACTCCGTCGCGTGTTCTCATCACTATTCCGAGCAGTACGCGGCTGATAATACGATGTTCTGAAAGGATCGCTGCAATGGACTTTATCAATAGCTGGGGGTTTATGGGCATCATGGCCGTTGCGCTTATTGGTTTGATCGCGTTTTACTTTATCCAGAAGAACAAGCAAAATGACGATTGAAAACTGTTGAATCGGTCGAGCGATGCGTTGCCCGACCGATTCTCACTTGGCGCGAGGTGTATTCGCCCAATCACCGATTACGACTTCAATCGTGCGCATCTGGCGCTCGCGCCAGACTCCGAGGCGGACGCGATGGGCGGGTGGCAGGTTGCTGATGAGGTTGATCAGGTGGTTTTCATCGCGTAATTCGACGGTTTCCATCTTCAATATCACGTCACTGAGCTTGAGACCTGCCGTGGCAGCCGGGCTATTCGGGTGTACGCCATCGACTAACGCCCCGCGAACGCGGTCGAGGCCGAGCCGGAGTGCTTCGGAAGGTTCGAGCGTCGGTGCGAGTTGCACGCCGAGATAGCCGCGATGGATGACGCCTTTTTCGAGCAATTCCTTGCCGATTCGCTTCACGAGGTTGATCGGGATACTGAACGCCACGCCGCTGTTATTGCCATTATTCGAAGCAATCGCGGTGTTAATGCCGATCACATGGCCATCAGTGGCAACGAGCGGGCCGCCACTCGAACCGGGGTTGATTGCGGCATCGGTTTGCAGAAACTCCTTGATGCGGATCGTGTTGCCAAGGCTGATTTGCCCGCGATCTTTGGCGGAAATGATGCCGTGCGTGACCGTCTGGCTGAGGCCGAACGGGCTGCCGAACGCCAGCACCCACTGGCCCACGCGCACACGGTCGCTATCCCCCATCGTTGCGGATCGCAGGTTCGTGGCGTCGAGAGCAAGCATTGCGACATCCGATTCGGGGTCCGACCAGACGCGAACGGGGCGGAGAATGCGACCGTCGTTCAATGTGACGGTAATTTCCTCGGCTTTGGCCCCACTAATAACGTGATTGTTCGTGACCGCGATGATGCCTTTGTAACCATCGAACTGCAACAGCACGCCCGAACCCGATTCTTCCTGGGGTTTGCCCTTATTCGAGGTGCTCGCCACCTGCGATTTGACGGCATCAATGGCCACCACCGATGATGCGAGCTTCGCAACGATGCTATCGAAACTATCAGTTACGGGAGCGAAATTCGCAGGCGCAGCCGGTAACGGACTCGGTTCCGCGCCAACGGGTTGCGTGGGATGGCTGAACAGGCTAATCGACGCCCCGCCGGCCATCGCGCCGAGAAAGACGAGCAGTAAACGGGGGAAACGATTCCGCATGATAGGCCGATCCGCGTGGCAGGGATCCGCCGGATTCGGTCGATAACGACGACAACGAACCGTGGCGACAAAGCCAATCTATCGGTTGCGGTTTTCGGAACTGGAAGGAAAAGCGAAACATCGTCCGGAAACGATTTCCGCGAGGCGTCAAAACACGAAAAAAGCCCGCAGTCTACTCAGACGGTGCGGGCCGGATAGGCATCAGATTGGACGCGAAGCGATCACTTACTGTAATCGACTTCAAAATCTGAGAGCCGGACTTCCTTATCGTCGGAACCGTGATCGCGGACTTTCTCCCAGTTCGCGATTTCGTGATCGGCTTCCCAATTGCCATCATTCTCGGAATCGCGTTGGCAACTGATGCACATCGTCGAGTAAGGCAGCGCACTCAGCCGCGCCACAGGGATTTTGCATTCGCAACCATCGCAAATACCGTACATTCCTTGCTTGATTCGCAGCAAAGCGCGGTCGATCTGCGTGAGTTCCTTCGCCTCAAGTTCGGCGAGTTGGGAAGCGAGTTCTTCGCCGACATTGTCGAATGCAGGCTTCGTCCCGGCGACGAAGAACGAGGTCCGCAAGATGGCGCAGGACTTCAAGCTCGTGCTCATCCCCGACATCACGCGCATCGTGTC
>JAYSKW010000685.1:0-1324 GCA_043726085.1 Limnoglobus sp. | reverse complement strand
TCGCGTACGATTACGCAAAGATTCAAGCGAAAATTAGCCGAAAGCTGTTCGATAGCCGCCCCGCGAACATGTGGCGTTACAGCGAGTTTCTGCCACTGGCGGGCGAACCGACCGTCGGTCGCAACGTCGGTGGCACGCCGTTGGTACGGGCGGATCGCCTCGCGGATGCGCTCGGCGTCCGCAAACTCTGGCTCAAGAACGATGCGGTCAATTTCCCAACGCTTTCGTTCAAAGATCGCGTTGTCTCCGTGGCACTCAGCAAGGCCCGTGAGTTCGGCATGACGACCGTCGGCTGTGCCAGCACGGGCAACCTTGCGAACAGCGTAGCCGCGCAAGCCGCGAGTGCGGGCCTCGACACGTTCATCCTCGTTCCTGCCGACCTCGAACGCACGAAAATCCTCGGCACCGCCATATATGGCGCGAAAGTCATCGGCTGCGTGGGTACTTACGACGAAGTCAATCGCCTCTGTACGCAGATCGCGATGAAGTACGGCTGGGGCTTCGTGAACGTCAATTTGCGGCCGTTTTATGCCGAGGGTTCCAAGACGATGGGCTACGAGATCGCCCAGGATCTCGGCTGGCGGTTCCCGCAACACGTCGTCGCACCGATGGCGGGCGGCGCGCTCATCGGCAAGATCCACAAGGCGTTCAACGAACTCTACACGACGGGCATCGTGAACACGCCGGTGACGACGAAGATGTACGGGGCACAGGCGTCCGGGTGCAACCCAATCAGCGATGCGGTGAAGCAGAACCGCGAGAAACACCGCCCGATTCGCAAGCCGAACACGATCTGCAAAAGCCTGGCGATCGGCGACCCCGCCGACGGCATTTTCGCGGCCAAGCTCGTTCGCGAAACCGGCGGATGGGCCGACGATGTCCCCGACTCGGAAATCGTCGAGTGCATGAAACTGCTCGCGCAAACCGAAGGCATCTTCGCCGAAACCGCAGGCGGTACCACCGTTGCCGTGGCACGCAAACTGATCGAATCCGGGCGAATTCCGCGCGACGAGGAAATCGTGCTGTGCATCACGGGCAACGGCCTGAAAACCCAAGATGCCGTGTTCAGTACACTCGCCGAACCGGACGTGATCAAACCAACGCTCGCCGAGTTCGAGCAACTGTCCTGCTTGATCGATTTCCAACGCGAACTGGTACTGGCTTAGCCGGAAAACGTCTCACCTGAAGAGGATATCTCATGCGTCGATTGTTCCTGGTTGCGGTGGCTGCGGTCGGTTTTGCCTCGGTGACGTTGGCTGAAAAGCCGAGTGAGGCGAAATACATTCCGACGAATTCGCCGGTTGCGGTTTTCGTCGATGCGGTC
>JAYSKW010000684.1:0-6092 GCA_043726085.1 Limnoglobus sp. | reverse complement strand
TACCGGCGGTTCGGGTGGTGCCTTCGAAGTCGAAACCGATTGGGAATATTCGATCGACTCGGTGCAGTCCGACGTGCCGAACCTGTATACGGTAACGATTACCGCGACTCACACCGGCAAAGGCCGTTCGGCAACGGTGACGCTGACGCAAATGATCCTCGACCCCGCACAGATGGGCAACGCCGCCGCGGCCGTGAAGCCCACGGCGACCACCGCGACTGCGGGGACCACGCCATGATCGTACGCCATACTACACGCCGCGGTTACACGCTTCTCGAAGTCTTGCTGGCAAGCGCGATCAGCATCATGTTGCTCGGCGCGCTGTACGTCGCGTTCGACCTGACACTTCGACAAACCGATGCGGGACGCGAAGCCGTCGCGAAGGGGGATTTGTCGCGTGCGATCGTCAATCGCATGACGATCGACTTCACTGGCTGCATCGGCCCGATGCAGGCGAAGTCTGGTGGTGGCGTTCCCGCAACCACGACCGCCGCTGCCACTCCGACCACACCAACGGCAACGGTAGCCGCCGATGCGATCGCGGTGGCCGATACGAGTGCGTTGACGTTGCCCGAAGGAACTGCGGCCGCCGATGTGGCGTTCCAGAGCGGACTCGTTGGGAACGATAAACAGGTTACGCTGTTCGTCAGTCGCGTACCGACGGCGCTCGTCAATCCGGAACTCGCGATGGCCGCAGCGGCGTCCGCCAAGACGCTCCCGCCGGACTTGCGCCGCGTGACGTATTACGTCGGTTCGGGTGGCGGACTTTGCCGACAAGAGAAACCGTACGTCACTGCCGACGGCGTGCGCAACTCGACGGACCCGGACCGTTCGCAAGAAGCCGACGACCTCATTTCCGATGAAGTTCTCGACATGACGATCGAGTATTTCGACGGCTCCACGTGGCAAACCGAATGGACCGGCTCGGACCTCACCGACGACGAACAATCGGTAAAAGGACCACCGCGAGCGATCCGCATCACGCTGGTGATTCAGGTGCTCGGTGCCGCGCAAAGTAAAACGATCCAGCACGTCTTCCCCATTCGCGCGGCTATTGGACTTTACACGCCACCCGCTGCGGAAGAAGACCCCGCTACCGCCACGACCACGGGAGTCACCGAATGATCGTTCGCACAAAATCGTACGCGCAGCGCGACGGTTACGTTCTGATCGCGGTTCTACTCGTGATTGTGGTGCTATCGCTGTCCGCGTATCAGTTTGCCGATTCGATGTCGGCCGAGTATCAGGTCGCGTATCGCTCGATGGAAGCGGCCCAGGCGAAAGCGCACGCAGTTTCCGGCGTGCATTATGCCGCGGCGGCACTCGCCGACCCCAACACCGTGACGAACGTGTTGGCGAATAATCCGTACGACAATGCCCAAGCGTTCTCGAACGTGACGATCGGTGCTACCGATGGTTCGCGAAAGGGCGGTCGGTTCGCGCTGCTCAACATCACCGACAACGGCGATGCCAGCACCGAGAAGTTCACGCGGAAGTATGGCGTGACCGATGAAGGCGGCAAAATCAACCTGAACGCGATGATGCGGATCGATTCTTCCGGTGAGTCGTTGCACGCAATGCTGGTACTTCTGCCGAACATGACGGAAGAACTCGCCGACGCGATAGTCGACTGGTTAGATGAGGATGAAGACCAACGCGCGAGCGGTGCCGAGGCGGGTGCATACACCGAGTACAAACCGAAGAACGGCCCGCTGAGCACGATCGACGAACTGCTGCTCGTTCGCGGCGTGACGCCCGAACTGCTTTACGGCAACGACCGCAACCGCAACGGAATTCAAGATCCCGGCGAGAGCAACGGCGGCGACTTCACGCGTGGCTGGTCGGATTACCTCACGGTTTACGGGCGCGAACTGAACGTCGATTCGACGGGGGCACCGAGGTATTACGTGAACGGAACGACGCTAGCCGAAGTGAATCAGAAGATTGCGGAGGCGGCCGGGCAGGCCCTGGCCGATTACGCAATTGCGTACCGGTTATACACCGTTTCCAGCACGCTGATTCCGATGCCGAGCCGAACCGTGAAGGGCGGGCCACCCGAACTGAGTGCCGCCGTGCAACAGTCGCTGAAATCGAGTGGCAAAGCGAAACGAACGATCGCGAATTCTCTGCTGACGCTCGTGAATACGCGCGTCACGCTGCCGCGTGCCCCCGGCGCGATGCCCGATGCACCGAGCGTCGTCGTCGATTCGCCGCTCAATTCGCCGGAGTATTTGAAGACGATATTGCCGATGTTGCTCGACAAATTGACGTGCAAGAACGGCTACGAATTCAATCCGCGTATCAACGTGAACACCGCCCCGCAACCGCTGCTCGCGGTGCTGCCCGGCGTCACGCCCGAAGATGCCGCCGCCGCTGTGTCTGCACGTGCGAACCTGTCGCCGGGCACTGCCGAATATGCCACCGGATCGTGGCTCGTCACGCAGGCGGGAATGCGGCCCGACATTTTCCGGCAGATCGAACGCTACATCACGGGGTATACGCAGACGTACCGCGTGCAATCGATCGGCTACTTCGGCCGCGGTGGGCCAGTCGCCCGCGTCGAAGCCGTGATCGACATCAACGGTGGCAAACCGCGTATCGTGTACTTCCGCGACCTGACCGAACTCGGCCTCGGGTTTGCGCCACCGAGACAATAACACCAGGAGTCACTCCGTTGGCCCGTTACCTGTCGGTAGATGCCGATGTTCATGGTCTGTTCGTCGCCGTCGGTAATCTGACGCGCGGGCAGTTCGCCATCGAACGCACGCTCGTTGCCACCGACGTCGCGAAGGCGCTCTCGCCGTCTACGGCGGTTGAACTCGGCGGCAAACTCAAGCAGTTGCTGAAAGACGCCGGCATCGCCCCTGCACCGGTGTTGCTCACCATCGGCAGGGATCGAGTCGTCTTAAAAGAGATCAAACACCCACCGTCGCCACCGCAAGACGAACCTGCAATCGTTCGCTTTCAAGCACTCAAAGAACTCACCGACTCGCCCGAAGAAGTCGTCCTCGATTACTCGCCGATAAACTTCGGCAGCGCATCGTCGGGCGAACGCAAGGCACTCGTTGCGTTCCTGCGGAAGGATGTGTTCACGGCGGCGAAGGTGTTTTGCGAAGTCGCCGGGTTGAAGTTGGCGAGCGTGACACCACGGCCATTCGCATCGTCGGCCGCAGTGGGCTACGCGATCGCATCGGGTGCCGTGGCCGCCCACGAACGGGCCGATGCGGCGATTGGCATACTGACACTCGGCGAAACGGGCGGCGAGTTCACCGTCACGCGGTCGGGGCAAATCGTCTTCTCGCGATCGCTTCCCAGCCCTGCGACGGCCAGCGAAGCGAGCTTGCTCGGCGAACTGAAACGCAATCTCACGGTGTACACATCGCAATCGGGCGGCGATACGGTGCAGGCGATCTATCTCGCCGAGTCGCCATCGGGTTCGATCGGCTGGACGGCGCGATTACAAACGGGTCTGCCGGTGCCAGTCCATGCGTTCGACCCGCTCGGCGATTCGCGCGTCGCCGATACGATCCCCGCGCCACTGCGGGGCCGCTTCGCGGGGGTCGTCGGCCAACTTGCGGCAAAGAGTGGCGTCGGCCCGACGCCGATCAACTTCATGCAGCCGCGCCAACCGCGTGCCTCGAGCAGCCCGAACCGCAGCCGCGTGCTGGTCGGCGTGCTGACGGGTGCCTTGGTACTCGGTGCGATCGCGTTCGGTGCGTATCTCATGGTCGAACAATCGAACCGCAAAGTCGCAGACATGAAAGCGCAGGTCGAGCAGGCGGATAACGATCTGAAGTCGCTCGAAATGGACGGCAAACGCCTCGTCGCAGCCGAAGAGTTCGAGGCGAGACAAGTCGTCTGGCTCGACGAACTGTACGACTTAGCTGACCGATTCCCCGATATAAACAAAATGAAACTCACGTCTTACCTGGGTACGGCATTGCCACCACCGACCGAGAAAGAGAAAGCGGCCCTTCTCGCGGCACCGGCCAATCCGCAGAAGAAAAACGCCCCGAAGCCCGTGGCGACGATCAAGCTCAACGTGACGACGGATTCGGCGAACATCGCCGACCGCGACCTCGCTGAGAAACTCGTTCAGACGATGGATGCCGCCCGGGACCGCTACTACTCCGGGGCGCGCAAAACCACCGCCGGTACGAGCGGCTCGGCGACTGTGAAATCGACGTTGCAACAGTTCGTGATCGAAGCGCAGATCGCACACCGGCCTGCGACCGAGTTCACTCGGAAGATCACCGCCACGCTTCCCAAGAAAGCCGAACCCGCGATCTTCGGACCGGGCGCGAAACCGGACAACGTCGACCCCGATAATCTCGGTGGAGGGTTCGCACCATGAGTAACCGCGAACGCAAATTGATTCTCGCCCTGGGCATCATGGGTATCTGCGGCCTGCTGTTTGCCGCGTATCAACTCGTAATTGCGCCGTTAGAAGAAAATAAAACGCAACTCGCAAAGCTCTCCGAAGAGTATGCGGATAAAGACGAGAAGCTGACGAACTTACGCAAAGACCTTCGGCGATTGACCACCGCGAAGAAGCGCAGTCTGCCGAGCGAGCCCGATGTCGCACGCCGCGAATACGAGGCGATGCTCACACGGTTATTGCGGAATGCGGGCATCCCACCGGGCTACACGATCGCCTCTAAAGACAATTCGGACATCCGTTCGATCCCGTTACTCGCAGCGAAACGTCCCGCGTATTCGCGGATCGGCTACTCGATTCGACTCAACAAAGTCGACCTGACGAGCCTGACGAAGTTTCTGCAAGAGTATTATCACCTGAACCTGTTGCACCAGATCGTGTGGTTTGAAGTGAAACGTACTGACGAAGGTTCGACCGCGATGAGCCGACGCGGGATCTTCACGGCCGAACGCAACGATCTCACGGTGATTATCAACACGGAAGCGATCATTCTCGATGGTGCCGAGAACCGGCGTACGCTGTTGTCGATCCCGACATCGGTGGCCGCCGTTGCGGGTGGCGCAGGTTACTTCGCCGTCTCGAACTCGCCCGAGGCGGGCCGCGTCATCAACCCGCAACAGTTCGTGCCACTGCTCGCAACATCGGAACGCAACTACCTCGTGATGGCCGCGAAGGATCCGTACCACGGGCCGTTACCCACCGAAAAAATCGCCAAGATTCCGGACGTCGTGCTACCTCCGCCCGAGAAGCCGTTAGAAGACATTAGCCCGTACATCAAGCTGAACGGCATCGTGCGAAGCTCCGATGGCACGCCCGAAGCGGGGATCTGGGATATTTCCAGCAACAAGTATTACGCGATTCGTCTCAAAAGTTCCGGTGAAAAAACCGAGGTTGACGTCCGCAAATACTACTTCCTCAACAATCAGCGGAAGCCCCTCGACTCCGGGAACGAGTTGGTCATCAGCGAAGAATTCACCAGCACGAACCGCACGTTCAAGGTGAATGGCTTCTACGAAGACGGTATGGTTCTCACCGAGACAATCGTTCCTGCCAAACCCGCCGAGGTAAAGCCCGTGGATGAGGCACCCAAGGCGAAGTGGCCGCCACAGAAGATCGCGAAACCGACGACATCACCCGCCACGCTCGCCATCGGTTCGGCACTCGGTGGCGTGGGGATGCTCGCACCGCAACCCGTCGACAAATTCTACTTCTGGCGAGTCGGCCAGACCTTGCAGGCACTTAAAGAACTGCCGCCCGACGAGGCCAAAGTCTTCCTGAGCCTCGTCGGACCGAAAGTGGCGATCAAGCTAGAAGCCGCGCCCGCGCCCACATCGGTGCGGTCGAGGAACTGATGCGTATGGTGTGCAAGTTTTTAACGTGCCATTGTTGAGAATGGCACGTTAAAAACGTGCCCCACGTAAACCGGTGTCCTGGAAAGTGCGTCGAATCCTCCTCATGTCTGCCTGTTAAACCCCGTTCAGCCAGAGAATCCGAGTTTTTCGACTTCCGGATCGAGTTGGAATCGGGGCCAGAGTCGTTTAGGAACTGTCCGAAATAACTTCCCGGATTGGCTTTTTTGGCACGTGGTTTCTTGGTAATCTGGGGCAGTTATGATCCTCCGGATGTTGCTCGGTCAGGATGCCGCCATGCAAAT
>JAYSKW010000683.1:0-14982 GCA_043726085.1 Limnoglobus sp. | reverse complement strand
GTGAAAGATTCGGAAGCCTGTGACAGTTCTGCGACATATAATCGACTCATTTACGAGTGCCGATTATGTTTCTGAATCGCCAACGTATCCTTGCCGAGTTCCTTCAATGGGCCGGCAGACCTGTCGGCAAGATCGAACTCATGAAATGGGCGTTTCTGTTGAAGATGGAATCGGTCAGCAAGGGCGGGGCCGCGTTTTACGAGTTTGTGCCATATCACTTCGGGCCGTTCTCGTTCGGTCTGACACGAGACGCAAACGAGCTTGAGAAAACCGGCTGGCTTGTGGGCAGCGATAAAACCTGGGAACTAACCGCAAAATCCGGTCGCCCACCACTCCCAGTGGAATTGGAATCCGACGTCAGGCGTATCGTCGAACGGTTTCGGAACGTGTCCCAAAACGACCTCGTTCGGCAGGTCTACCGTTCTCACGTTGCGTACACGGTGAATAGTCACATCGAGCAATTGGCGGTCCGGCCCATTGCAGCACCGGGCATTTACACCGTTGGCTACGAAGGCCGACAACTCGATGGTTTGCTCGATCTGCTCGTGCAAAATGGCATTCGGCGTTTAGCCGATGTTCGCCGAAATCCCGTCTCGCGACGCTTCGGCTTTCACAAGAGTACGCTCGCTCGCCACTGTAATTTGTTGGAAATCGAGTACGTTCACGTCCCGGAACTCGGCATCGCATCGGAAGAACGCAGCCACCTGTCCGCCACGCGGGACTACGCGGAACTCTTCGCACGATACGAACGCGAGACGATCCCATTGCAATCGCAGCACATCGACCGGGTCGCCGCATGGATGTCCGAATCGGCGACCGCGATCTTGTGTATGGAGCGCGATGCGTGCGACTGTCACCGAGGCCGACTTGCAAATCGTTTGCACGAATTGACCCAACTGCCGATCATCCATCTTCGATAGTGACATCGTCGAACAACTCTGGGCCTTTCGCATCGGCTTCGAAGGTCTTGATAACCATCCAGTTCTTGCGGTAGTTCGTCATGTTCCCCACGACGATCCACAGGTCTTTCCCAGAGCGATAACCGGGGGCATTCCAGAGCGAATCGGGCCGATCCGCGTAGGCTTCCTGTGCGAGTAATTGATACGCGCCCCACTCGCGCACTTGAAGTCGATGCTCCGATACCGCATCGCGAAACCGGATGTAACGAGAAGTATTGTGATCGGTGTGGCCCCGAAGTGATGCCTTGTACCCCGCGAGGAACAGAAACAGCGACTCGACGGAATGCGTCCCGATGTACACGGATGGCCTCGCAGAGACGTTCAAGCATGTCTAAAATCGGATCGCTCATATTCCTCGACTCTCGATAACATTGAACCTTCAGATTTTTTGTCGTTGCCGTTCTATTGGTGCCTACCTCGCAAAGCCTCTTCGGCCGCGACCTACGACGTCTAAAACGTTGGAAAATTGAATCGGGCCCATGAACGGTTACGAAATGCGCAATCCCAATGCTTATCGCGACGCCGCCAAGTACGGGCGGAACAAGTAGTCCTTGCCACTTGCGTTTTGATGGCATTGGATGCAGGAATCGAGCTTGCCTCGGATCACTTTTCGCTCCTGTTCTGGTGAGCGCTGTTCGTATGCATACTCCCAATCCCCATATTTTGGGTCGTACCCTGGTTCGCGTTTAATCATGGCAGCGACGGCGACTGGCGGTGTGTCGGGCAAATAATGTGGATACTTCTCCTTCACCACAATCGTGCCGACGGGTACCGACAGGCCAGACTGGAATGCTTTGAAACCGATCGGGTTGACCCGCACGACGATGGCGGACTCGGAGTGCGGCCCGCGTTGCTTCTTTTCTAACTCCAGATTTTGCACCTCCTGCGTACTCGGTGGCGCACAAAAAATAGAAACTGTAGGGGTGCTATGAAGTAAGGCTCTTTCGTGGCGCTAGCCCAGTTTGCAAAATCGATGTCGAGCGTTTCCCGATGTGGTGGGTTCTCTACCCGTACGGGTTTCTCCCGAGGTGATGGCTGGCATCCCGTGAGGGCAACAACAAGGAATAACAGCCGCTTCATTTCCAGCCAAACCTCACCTCGGCTGGGTGTCGGAACTGCGGCCATGTAAATCGTCCTCCCGTAGTTGTCATGGAAATCGCGTGTATTGTAGTGGGTTTCCCTCGCTGGCGCGGTCGGGATCGTGGCCCTCAGTGCCTGTAAACCGAACGTATTGAGGTTTTTGCCACTACTCCCAAACGCAACCAGCCCGGCGATGCTTTCGCATCGCCGGGCTGGTGCTTTCGCGTGGATTGCGATCAGTCGGTTTTCTTTTCGGACTTCTTGCTGCCGTCGAGTGGGGCGAGAATGTCGTCGACGGAAAGGGCCGTCACGGGGGCACCGTCTTCGGCCAACGATGGGGCCATCTTCAACTTCTGGCGCTTCACATCGACGTCTTTTTGAAGTTCGCGAATCGTCTGCTTGATCTGCGCCAGGCGCGTGTCGTCGACCTGATACTTGCTCTCGATTTGCTGAAGCTGAAGCGTTTTGTACTCGGCTTCGAGCTTGTCGATCGAGACGGCGAGGTCTTGTTTACTATGGCGTAACGCCTCGACTTGCTTGACCAGCGACTCCTTGATGCGTTCGCGGGACACGAGCGTTTGCTCCATGCCTTCGACGGTGTTTTTACGCGAAACGATCAGCTTCACATCGCGGTTGAGGCGATACTTGGCTTCTTCGACGGGCACCATCTCGCGGCCGTAAACGACCTTCTCCGTCGCGTCGGTCAGCTTCAGTGCGAGGGCGCGAACCTTCTTTTCCTCGGTGACGACTTCGGTTCGCAGTGCGACCAAGTCCTTGTTGAGATGATCGACTTCGACGATCTCCTTGGCGAGTTCGTCGCTGGTGCGGTCGATGTCGCGGTCGAGGTGTTTGACTTCCTTCCGCAACGCAGCGATTTTCTTTTCCGGCGGAATGTTCGAGTCCACCCATTCGCCGATCGACGCGACTTCGTGCTTGGCGTAGCCGAAGAATTTGGTGCCCTTGAGTGCGCCGAATGCGACCGCCCCGATGACCGCCGCGACGAGTAACTTTTTGATCATCCGAAAATCCCCCAAAGCGACCGTTGGGCGGTCGTGGCCCGCGTCGCTGGTTTGTTGCAGCGACGATAATGCGTGACAGCCAGTTGTTCGCACGCACCGAGCGGGGATTTAGCGAATTCACCGAAAAGCCAGAAAGAAATTCGGAACGGCGTTTTTCATTTCGTAAGCGAGACGGTCTTCATCGAGACATTCGACACTTGTACGGCCTCGGTTTGGCCGAGCAATTCCTTGATGTTCTTGCGGAACGAATCGAATTGCGTCTGAACCTGATCGCGTTCGAGCGACTTCGCCTTCAGGTTCGCCAGACCGACATCTCGCTCGTTTTGCAGTGCGACGCCGCGTGCGGTCTCGGTACGGAGTTGCTCCTCAATTGCAGCCAACTTCGTGCGGAAGGTGTCTCGTGCGGCTACGGTCGACTTCAATTCGTCTTCGAGTTTCGCGACTTTCGCCTCGTTGTGCGATTTGTCTGCGGTGCTACCGGTGCTGCCTTTCGAGCAGCCCCAGACTCCGAAAACGGTGAGGCCGAGGACGAGAAGAATCTTGACAGTGCGAGTCATGGTGAGGAACTCCGTCGTTCAAATTACGAGAATGCGCGATCTTACCAAATCTACTTCGGCAGATGCAGACTTCGCACTTTACTCAAACTATCCGATTTATCTAAGCTAATGCAGTTTGCCTAAAATACGGCACGACTATTCGGAAAAACCATACGAAAACGAGCAGTCAAAAAGTGAAACACGATCTGACGTAAGTCGAAATTCGCGACGCTGCACGGACGTATCCAAAACTGTCGCATTTGGACGCAAAACGGTCACATCCGGTCGATTTTCGGTCGATGTTGGTCGATTTTCGGTCGCATTCGGTCGATTTTCGACCAGTCGTTTCGGCTGATATGAAATCGAGAGCCTTGACGTAATCCGCGTCAGGATGACAGGATACCGCAAAACACCTCGAAACCGATCGGAGATTTGCGATCAAAAAGTGGCATTTTGAGTCACAAAAACACCCCAAAACACGGTTTTGGAGCTTCCGCAATTCTGACTTACGTCGATTCCGGCGAGTTACTTTCCGCCGCGCATCCACGCATTCGGGTCGTCGACGGCTTGCTGTGCGCCGTCGTATACGCCCATAATCGACTGGAAAATCGTATAGATGGCAAAGAGGATCAACCCGGCGATCAGCACGTATACGGCACCCGAAACAATCGACGAGACCACCTTCATTTTGCGGATCGACTCTTCGCGATAGTAAACCGCTTGCTTGGCCATGACCTCGGCGAGTTGGCCGGACTCTTCGCCGACTTGCACGACGTTCAGAAACTCCTCGGGGAACAGTCGCGTGCCGCAACCGCTGAGCGCGTCGTGAATCTCGTCGCCTTTGCGGACGGTTTTGGCGGCGAAATCGATCTGCGCGATGTACGCGCCGTTGGCGGTTGCCTTCAGGCTGTGCTTCAGCACGCGATCGGCTTTCATGCCCGCTTCGATGGTCATGTGCGCGGCCATCGCGAACCGCTGGAGCGCGAACGCTTGTACGCACGCATTCAGCCCTGGGATGTTCAGAGCGATTGCTTCGACCTTTGCCCGCGCATTGGCATTACCCGCGATGATGCGGATCGTGCCGAAGAGAAACACCGTAAACACCACAGCATAAAGCAGAAACTGCGGGGCACTCAAACCGATCGGGTTCGATTTGTTCCCCATCATGCTCATCACGAAAAGCATGATGGTAATGACGAGAATCGCGCCGAAGTACATGATTCCAGGGTAAATCAGCGACTGGATGAACTTCTGACGCATACTCCGAACGGCTTCAAAGTGCGTTTCAAGTTCGCCGAAGACATCGGGCAACCGCCCCGCTTGTTCGCCGACCGCGACCATCTCGACGAACATTCGTGGGAACCGCCCCGCCTCCGGTCGCAACGCATCCGAAAGCGATTCTCCCGCCGCCATTCGTGCGGCCAACTTCCCCGCGACTTCGCGAAACACCGACGGGCCGGACTTCGCTTGTTGCTGAAAGACTTTTACCGGCGACAAGCCCGCATCCAGCCCGTACTTGAGCGCACGACACCAGGCGATGAGCGCGGGTAACGGACTTTGCGAGCGAAACATCGTGTCGGCCTCTGTCTGACTATGCGAGCGGCAGATACACCGTGAATGTCGTGCCTTTACCGGGTTGGCTTTTCACGTCGATGCTCCCGCCATGATCCTCCACGACTTTATACGCGACCGCCAAGCCGAGTCCCGTACCCTTCTCGATTGGCTTCGTCGTGAAGTACGGCTCGAAGATCCGCGAACGCACCGAATCGCTCATGCCGATGCCCGTATCTTCGACCGAGAACATGGCGCATTCTCGCCGCGATAGTGACGTATGTTCGACGAAAACGCGATCGACGCGCAAGGCGATCGTGCCCTTTTGCGGCATGGCATCGCGGGCGTTAATGCACATATTGATGAGGATGCGCTCGATCTCGCTCGAATCCGCAAGGACTTCCACGGGCTTCGCGGATGGATGAAACTGGATCCGCGTTTCGTGACCGACGAGTTGACGGAGCAGCGAAAGAATCCCGTTGATCGCGACGTTCAAGTCGAGCAAGCGCCGGTCGATTTTTCGCTGCCCGGAGAACGCGAGCAGTTGATAGACGAGGTTCCGTGCCCGTCCGCCAGCCGCCTTCACTTCGTCGAGGTAACCGCGTCGTTCGTCGTCGGTCGCCGTCTCGAGTTGTGCCATCTCGGTGTACCCGAGAACGACTTGCATGATGTTGTTGAAATCGTGCGCCACGCCACCTGCGAGCAACCCCACGGTTTCCAGCCGTTTCTTCAGCGTGATTTCCTCTTCCATGCGTCGCCGCACGGTGACATCGCGACAGACATACAGGCGGTCGGCATCGTCGACTTTCATTCGCACGACGTGGATCAAAAGATGTCGCGTTCGTTCGCCTTCGACGATCGTGGCTTCCGCATTGTGCAAACCGTTTGGCATCGCATCGGTTACCCGGCTTTCAAAATCGGTACCGAAGATTTCGACGGCGGTCCGCTTAAGGAGTTGCTCGCACGTCACGTGAAACAGGACGCCCGCCGCCGTCCAAACCCTTGCGATGCTGCCATCCGTCCGAACCAACAACGCGGCATCCGACGCATTATCCAAGCAGTTTTGCAACAGCGTTTCGGACTCTTTGAGTTCCTGCGTTCGCTTGCGAACTCGTTTCGACAGCGTTCGGTTCCAGAACAACACGATCGCGAAAGCGGTCAACCCCACAATAGCCGTCCACGCGACGGGAATCCAAAAGCGCCGACTCATCATCAGCGGTGCGTACTCGAAGTTCAGCCACTTGCGGCGGATCGCATCGCGTTCGGTGAACGGAATGCTATCGAGCGCCTTTTGCAGTATCGAATGGAGTTCCGGCCAGTCTTTCCGCGTCATCACACCCAAGCGGTAAATGTACCCGGATTCGCCCGCAATTTTGAGGTTCGTGAAGCCTTCCTTTTCGAGCCAGTACGTGCTGACGGGAATGCCCGAAACGAAGGCGAAGACCTCGCCATACGCGAGCTTCTGCAGTCCGGCTTGGGTGTCCGGAACGCGCACCAACGTCAATTCCGGATAGTTAGACTCGAGATATTCCTCCGCCGCGTAACCTTTCACGACGGCAACGGGATGGCCGATCAGATCCGCACCCGTCATGAACTGATCGACCGACCGTCGGGTGATGATGTACGCCGGGAACGTGAGGTACGGCGTGGTCGTCACGTAAAACTCGGCCCGCTTCGGGGTCATCGCGGAGAGCGCGACGCCATCGACGCCGCGTTTGAGTGGGTCGAGTTCGAGCTGTACTTCGGGCGAAAGTAAAACCGGCTCGAATTGCAACCCGGTGCGGGTGGCGAGGAGCGCGAGCATGTCAGCGGAGATCCCCGCGTGCTTTCCGTTATCGTCGACGAAGTCGGCGGGTTCGTAATGCTGGATAACCATCAAGCGAATCTTCGGGTGGGCCGCAATCCAGGCTCGTTCGGAAGGCGTCAACGCGATCGTGCCCGGCGTTTGTGCCGACGTGGCAATGGGAAATACGCACAGCGCCAACACCGCGATCGACGACAGTTTCATGGCGCGTAGGAACGGAATTATTGCCATAATAGCAGTACGCCAGAGTGCTGCGGCTAAAATTGACTGCACGTAGATTAACCACAGGTAGAAGCGCTCGCAAGCGTTTCTCGGGAACAATTGCGAGTAACCGTTGGCGACATCGACGAGCGAGAGATAAGATGCCCCCAATGACGACGAGCACTATCGGTTGGGATGAATATCCGCCTGCGGCGTATTGCGGCGGAGCCGTCACCGTTGGGAATTTCGATGGCGTCCATCGCGGGCACGTCGCGCTCGTCGAACGTGCGAAAGCATGGGCGCAAATCGTGCAAGGCCCGACCGTGGCCGTTACCTTCGCCCCCGCCCCCGCGAACGTGTTGTTCAGCGGTACGGCCAAACCGCCGATCTCGACGCTGACGGATCGTGCGGCACTTCTGTTGGCGGCGGGGGCGGATCGCGTACTCGTGTTGCGGACCGATGCCCGCTTACTTGCGCTCAGCCCCGAAGCCTTTTTTGAAGATGTCCTCGTTCGGCAGATCGACGCGAAGGCAATAGTCGAAGGCGCGAACTTCCGCTTCGGACGCAGCCGTCTCGGCGACACCGGCACGCTGCGGGCGCTCGGAGCGGCGGCGGGTATCCCGTTCGAGGAAGTCCCGCCGGTGACCGTGGGAGGCGAAGCCGTATCGAGTAGCCGCGTGCGTGCGTCGCTCATGGCCGGCGATGTGAAAACGGCTGCAGAACTTCTCGGGCGACCGTACCGTTTGGCGGGTGTGGTGGTAAGCGGGGCGAAACGAGGCCGCACCATCGGCTTCCCCACCGCGAACCTCGACCGCGTCGAAACGCTGATCCCCGGCGAAGGCGTTTACGCCGTGCGCGCCATTGTCGACGGCCAAAGTTGGCCCGCCGCTACAAACATCGGCCCGAACCCCACCTTCGGCGAAAACGCACGCAAGATCGAGATCCACCTGATCGGCTTCCACGGCGACATCTACGGCAAAACGCTGTCCGTCGAATTCGTAGTGCGACTCCGCGAAACGCGCCCCTTCGACGGCGTAGCTGCCCTCATCGAACAACTCCACGCCGACGTCGCGCAAGCGACGCGGATTTTGTCCTGGGGCGTGGTATGATCGAAACATTACCCGAACGGGTGCAGCGCGTGTTGCGAACGGAAGTCGCTGCGGCGCTGATGCTCGACGGTGCGGAACTCGAAGTTCTCGACGTCTCCGATGGCATCGCTCGCGTTCGTTTTGGCGGCACGTGTGCGTCGTGCCCCGCCACGATTCTCACGCTCATTACCGGCCTCGAAGCCGAACTCCGCAAGCACGTCCCAGAAGTCGAGTACATCGAAGCGACGATTTGAACTTCGACTAACGAGGCATGTATTACTCATTCACCTTCTTCTGCAACTCCATCAACCTGCGATCGTTTGGAAAGGTGCGTAGTGCGGAAGCGAGGATGTTTTTTGCGGGGTCGGGTTGTTTCAAACTGAGGTAACTGATGGCGATGGCGTACGCGGATTGTGGGTCGGGGCCGATGTCGCGTTCGTAGGCTTGTGCGGACCGAATCGCGTCGGTGTAGGCTTTGAGTTGCAAGTGGGCGGACGCACACACGAGGTGGATGGCAGGGGTGCTCGGGCGGATTTTTGCGGCATCATCCGCGTGGCGGAGCGCGTCGTTCGGCTGACCGCGACTGAGCGCGACCGAGGCTTCCAAAAGTGCGACAACCACCCGGTGCCCACGTGGAAGTGGTACCGTCCGCGCGGCTTTCAATTCGCTCTCCACCGCCACAAAGTTCCCTTCGTTGGCGGCGACCGTTGCAGCCCGCAATGCGAGGATCGCCTTCGTCTGCGACTTCGTTCCGTCGGCATCGCTCGGGTGGGCAACCAGTTGGGCGAGTTGGTCGGTCATCCGTAGGCCCATTCGCAAATCTTCGACATCGTATATCAGCCAGCCGCCTTCGATTCGCGCGAGCCACCAGCGGTACGGCACCGAGGCCGTCGGCGAGTCGAGTCGCGTACACACGATCGCGTCCGCACCGCCGGAGATTAACGCGACTTTCAGAACCCGCATCGTCCCGGTCAGTGCCAAGCCGCCGTTTTCACCCAGCTTTTTCAGGGCAATACGCACTTTCGGCGTCAGTGCCGTGCGGTCGTTGCCATCGAGCGGTTCGCCGATATCGGCGTTCGCGAGTTCCGTTGCCATCCGATCCGCATCGAAACACTCGGCCCAATCGCGGCCCTTTTTCTCGCGTTCGAGTTCGCCGAGTTTTGCGAACAGCGGCTCGAATTCCTCGCCGTTCGGCGCGCGAGTATTTTTGCGAAACACATCACGAGTGGCCATGTCGCGCTCGGCCGATTCGCCTGTCGGCAACCGCGGCGGCACCGTGCGGACATCGAAGACGCGATCCGCAAGAAACCAGAGCGCAACGAGGCCAACAAACGGCGTGGCAATCAGCGCGATAACGAAACGATTTCCCGAACGCATGAGCGGCAACCACCTGTAATCAGGACAGGATTTGCAGGATGGGACAGGATTGAGAAACCAAGACTGGAACAATCATCTTGTTAATCCTGTAAACCCTGTCTCCACGTTGTCAGCGTCCGAGTCGCAGCGAGTTCAACACGACGGCGAGGCTGCTGACGCTCATTGCGACGGCGGCCCAAACGGGCGCGAGGAAGCCACCGCCGAACGGCACCAGCACGCCGGCCGCGATTGGCACGGCGATGATGTTGTACGCGAACGCCAACAGTAGATTTTGGCGAATCGTACGCATGGTGGCACGGCTGCGTTCGCGGGCTACGACAACGAGACGCAAGTCTGCGCGAACGAGCGTGATCGCGGCGGCGGCGATGGCGACATCGGTGCCGGTGCCCATCGCGATGCCGACATCGGCGGCGGCGAGCGCGGGGGCATCATTAATGCCATCGCCGACCATCGCGACCGTGCGGCCTGCGGCTTTCCAACCGACGACGGCGGCGTGTTTGTCCGCTGGCAGCACATCGGCCATCACTTCGGAAATGCCAATTTCCGCAGCGATTTTATCCGCTGACAGCCGGGCGTCACCGGTGAGCATCGCGAGGTGCAACCCAGATGCGTGCAGTTCGGCCACTACCGCCTTCGATTCGGGGCGAACCGAATCGCCGACCGCAATCGCGCCGAGTATCGTTCGATCGCGGGCCACGTAAAGTACCGTCTGCGCCTTGCGTACGACATCGTCGCCGACCGCGTTTACAAATGCCGAATTCCCGACCGCAATGCTCGCGCCAGCGATGTTCCCGCGTATACCACGCCCCGGTTCGGCATGAACATCGGTCGCGTGTGGGATCGCCACACCACGCATTTCCGCAGCGCGAACGATGGCCTGTCCGAGCGGGTGTTCGCTGCCACGTTCGATACCTGCCGCGAGTGCGAGCAGTTCGTTTTCATCGCGAAATGGCGGCGTGAGTACGATCGATTCGACTTCGGGTTTGCCTTGCGTGAGCGTGCCAGTTTTGTCGAACAGGAACGCATCGACGGCGCTCAGCCGTTGGAGTGCGGCCGCGTCGCGGAATAAAATCCCACGTCGTGCGCTCGACCCGATGCCGACGATCACCGCCATCGGCGCAGCTAATCCGAGGGCGCACGGGCAAGCAACAATCAGTACCGAGACTGCACAGACGACCGCCATCGCGAACTGGCCCGCAAGCGTCCACGCGATAAACGACACGATCGCGATGCCCACGACCGTCGGTACGAATATCGCCGAGACTTTATCCACGAGCGACTGAATCGGCATCCGGCTGCGTTGCGCTTCGCCGACGAGGCGAACGATGCGCGACAGTGCGGTGTCACCGCTCGATACTGTCACTTCAGCGACGATCGGGCCGGTGCCGTTCATCGTTCCCGCCCGGACCGGATCGCGGACAGTTTTCGACACCGGGAGCGGTTCGCCGGTCAGCATCGATTCGTCGGCGTCGGTCGAACCTTCAGTGATCGTGCCATCGATGGGGATGCGTTCGCCGGGGTGAATTCGCACGCGATCCCCCACGTGAATGAGATCGACGGGAAGTGTCAGTTCCTTGCCGTTGGGCAAAATCACCGTCGCGGTTTGCGGCGTCAGCCGCAGCAGTTGCCGCACCGCTTCGCCAGTTCGGTGCCGCGCCCGCAATTCCATCAGTTGGCCGAGCAACACCAGCAACACAATCGCGACGGCGCTTTCCCAGTACGGTTCGACGCTGCCATCGTGCATCCGGAAACCGTCGGGGAAGATCGGCAGAACCAGGAAATCGATCAGTGCGGCCACACTGAACGCGAGTGCCGCCACGAGGCCGAGGCCGATGAGCGTGAACATGTTCGGCGAACGATGGACGAGCGATTGCCACGCTCGCACGAACAACGGCCACCCGGCAATCGCCACGGTCGGTATCGCCAGAATTGCTTGCAGAATAGTGAAGAACGGACTGCCGAGCGCGTGGCGGATCGGCATGTTCGGCAAGAACATATCGGCCATCGCGAGGATCAGCAGCGGCCCGCCGAGCGCCGTGCCAAAGCGTAGCCGCCACGTGAAATCGCGTTGTTCGGGGTCCGGCGTGTCGTCGAGCGTCGCTGCCGTGGGTTCGAGTGCCATGCCGCATTTCGGGCAAGTGCCGGGGCCGATTTTCTCGACTTCGGGGTGCATGGGGCAGGTGTACTTCACGCCCGCCACGGCATCCATCGCTTCGGTCTGCCCGCCGAGGTACCGCGCCGGATTGTGCATGAATTTGCGTTTGCACATCTCCGCGCAGAAGTGATACGCGGTGCCATCGTGAACGTGCGAACCGCCACCCGACGCACCGGGCACGACCATCATGCCGCACACCGGGTCGCGAACCGCTTCGGCCTGCGGAGTCATACCGAGCGAGATTGTGCGAGCGGCCATCGGTTCATTTCCTTCGGGATCGTTGTTCCACTATATGCTGCGCTGCGGATGGGATGAAAACAAAAAAGCCCAGGGACGCTCGTCCCTGGGCTTTTTTCGTGTCGATACATCCTACTTGAATTCGACGTGGAACGGCATCATGACCTTGATCGGGTCTTTCTGGGTGGCCAATAGTGGTCCGACGATTTTCGCGACATTCTGCATTCCGGGCAGCGAGAGAACATCGACGTGGACCGCACTGAATGGCATCTTCATTTCGCCGTCGAGGAGCTTATCGAGGAACGAACTGGTCTTTGGGAGCACCATCAGTTCCATGTCTTTCTTCGGGTCGATTCCGGCGAGCGTTTTCGCACCGGCAATCGCGTCGTCGAGCGTGCCGAGTTCGTCGACGAGGCCGTTGGCTTTCGCTTGGCGACCGGTCCAGACGCGACCGCTGGCGATCTTCAGGAGCTTCTCTTTTGTCATGTCGACGCCGGCGGCTTTGCGGCCGAGGACGGCTTTGCTCGTGAACTGATCGTAGACGTCCTCGACGGTTTCGGTCATCACTTTGCGTTCGGATTCGGTGTAGGGGTACGTCGACGACATGACGCCGGTGTTCTTGCCGCGGCTGATGACTTCGGTCTTCATCCCGGCCCATTCTTGCAGGCCACCCGTCACGAGTTTCAGCCCGAACACACCGATCGAACCGGTGATGGTGCCTGGCTCGGCGTAGATCTTCTTCGCGGGCATACTGATGTAATACCCACCGCTGGCGGCCACATCGCCCATGCTGGCGACGATCGGCTTTTTGCAGCGAACGAGTTCGCGCCAGATGATGTCGCTGGCGAGTGCGGAGCCACCGGGGCTATCGACGCGAAGGACGATCGCCTTCACGGTCGGGTCTTTCTCGGCTTTGCGGATCGCTTCGACCATCGTTTCCGAACCGACCGAACTGCCACCACCCATAATCGGGTTGCCGCTGCCGTTCTTACCTGAGGCGATGGCTCCGACCGCGTAAATCACTGCGATCTTTGGCTCGCTCGATTCTTTCTCTTTCTTCGATCCGCCCATCAGCGTTTCCATCAGCGCGAACGGGTTCGACATGTCGAGTTTCGAGGCCTTCGCCTTGCCGTAGCCGGTTTCGATCTTGACGCTCTTGGTGCCGAGCGCCTTCGCCATTGCGGTTTCAAATTCGTCTTCGTACGTGACGGCATCGACGAGGCCGAGTTTTGCGGCTTTCTTAGCCGTGAACGGGCCTTGGTCGATGATTTCGCGGACTTGTTCGGGCGTCAGCTTACGGCCCTTGGCGATCGGGTTGACCATTTCGTTGGCGAAATTGTCGTCGAGCATCGACTCGATTTGCTCGCGGTTTTCCTTGCTCATCGAATCGCGGAGCAGCGGTTCGACGGCGGCTTTGTAGTCGCCGACTTTCAGCACGTCGGCCTTGAGCTTCAAGAGGTCGAGCGTGTTCTTGTAGAAGGTAACTTCGGCACGCATCCCGACGAGTACGACGCCACCCGATTCGGGCAGGCCGATCATGTCGCAACTCGTGGCGAGCAAATACGCCTTCGAGGAATATTCTTCCGAGTAGGCGAAGACCTTCTTGCCGGTGGCGCGGAAGTCGGCGATGGCGCGTTGCAGTTCGTGGAGCTTGCCGTACCCGACTTCGAGGTCGCTGAGGTCCAGGAGCATCGCCTGAATCTTGTCGTCCTTCGCGGCTTTATGGATTCGCTTCAGCTTGCTGTTGAAGTTTTCCGCAGGTGCGCCGAACAGCGAATCGCCAGCAACCGGAGACTCGTCCATCTCGCCGCTGAGCTTGATGCTCGCGATACGGGCGACGTTCTTATCGATGGCGTCTTTATCTTTGGCTTGATCTTTTTCTTTGCCCTTCACGCCATCTTTGGCACCGACTTCAGGCTTCCGGGCCTTGAACGGATTTGAATCGTCCGCAACGGACAGGGCGAGTAAGCCCGTCGAGAGTGCTGCGGTTAAAAGCCACTTGGTCATCTTGCGGAACCTCAGAGTGATGTTGTCGGCAGGTGTATCGAACGGCGTCAAAACCATTTTAGCCCTGACAGACCGTTCATGGCGACATTCGCCACAAATCGAATGATCTTGTACCCACATCCCCGAAAATGTTACCAGTGTGATTGGGATTTGAATCTCGGGGTGCGATCTGTCGCCAATTGCCAGTTGATACCTGCGTTCGGGAAGGAAGGTTTCGCGAATGTTCCCACTGACCCGCGTGCTCGTTTCGATACTCTGTGCCGTTTCGTTTGTGGGCATAACCCGCGTGGCAGCACAGCCAATTCCGGAGCCGACCGATGCCGTCGTACCCGCGCAATTTACGTTGCAACCGGCGAACGTCGGCACCGGCAACGTGCCCACAATCGGGCGAATCGGGGCGGGCATCCCGCCGATGCCGCCTTCGCCGACGGTGCAGATTATGGTGCTCGTCCCGCAAGACATCGCGCCGGGGCAAGAGATCCTGTACACGCTGAAAATCGTGAATTCGTCGGTGGCCCGCGCGGATAAAGTCGTCGTGCGAATGCCGATACCGAGCGGGGTCGAACCGGTCCCAGTGAAAGTCGAACCGAAAGCGAAGTCCATGCCCAGCGAGCTACTTTGGGAGATCGGCACGCTCGAACCGAACGGCACGAAGCAAATCGAAGTGACGTTTCGCCCGAAAGCCGATGCCACCGATATTAGTGCCCGCGCGCATGTGAGTTTCGAGCACGGCCAGTTGGTGAAGACCGCGATCAGCGTTCCGAAGTTAAAGGTGAAGACCGAGATTCCGAAACAAACGTCGCTCGATAATCCGATCCCCGTTCGCGTGACGATCCGCAACGAGGGCCGCGTCGCCATCGACGCCGTCAAGCTCACCGAAACCGTGACCGAAGGCGTGGCGTTCCACAAAGACACGACCGGCGAAAAAGGAATAAAACCCGAACAGCGCGTCTGGAACGTCGGCACCG
>JAYSKW010000682.1:0-1573 GCA_043726085.1 Limnoglobus sp. | reverse complement strand
CGAAGCCGACGATGTGATGGCGACCGTGGCCGCCAACGCCGCCGAACGCGGTTACGAAGTTCACCTTTGCACCAGCGACAAAGATTGCCGCCAACTGATCCGCGACCGCGTGACGATTCTGAATTTGCGTAAAGATGAGACGATGGACCGCGAGGGGCTGATCCGCGATTGGGGTATCTCCCCGGAGCAAGTCGTCGATTATCAGGCACTCGTCGGCGACGCCGTCGATAACGTCCCCGGCGTTCCCGGAGTCGGGCCGAAAACCGCGTCGAAGTGGTTACAACAATATGGCACGCTCGAAAACCTGATCGCGCACGCCGAAGATGTCGGCGGGGCGAAGGTCAAGGAATCGCTGAAGGCGTCGATCGCCAACGGCAACCTCGAAAAGAGCCGCACACTCGTCAAACTCCGTACCGATGTCCCAATGGCATTCGATTGGGACGGCTGGCGACGCCGCGACTGGGACGGCCCACGCCTACTCGAACTCTATCAGGAATTCGGCTTCCGCGGCTTCGCCAACAAAGTGCGTTCGACACTCACCAAGAGCGGGGCGATTAAGAACAACAGCTTGCTCGAAACGATCGGTGAAGCCCCGCCCGTTGTTGCGCCGCTCAAACCGAAGTCTTTGAAGTGGAAGGGTGGCCCGTCGCTATTTGACCAAATCGAATTCGGCGAAGAACCATTACCAGAACCCGAAGCGAAACCCGATAACTGGCACGGCGACTATCGCCTCGTCGATTCACCCGCGTTGCTGGTGGACTTCCTGAAGTCGCTGCAAAGCCAGACCCGTTTCGCGATCGATCTCGAAACGACGGGCCTCGACCCGCTGCTTTGCGATATCGTCGGCTTCGCGATTTCATGGAAAGCGGGCGAAGCGTTTTACCTGCCGATTCGCGGCCCGAAAGGCGATGCGATCCTCGAACCGGCATCGACCATCGCGGCACTGAAGCCGATCCTCGAAGACGTTCGCGTCGGCAAAATTAATCAGAACATCAAGTACGATCAACTCGTTCTGCGCTCGCACGGCATCGGCATTCACGGTGTGACCGGCGATACGATGATCGCGCATTACCTGTTGCACGCCGGGGAACGGACGCACAATCTCGACGAACTTTCGCGGACGTTTTTGAACCACGAACCGATCCCGATTCTCGATCTCATCGGCAAAGGCAAGAAGCAGATCAGCATGGCCGACGTGCCAACGGCACGGGTGTGCGCATATGCCGGGGAAGATGCCGATGTCGCAATCCGCCTCGCGGAAATTCTCGAGCCACAACTCGAAGCCGCGAACCTGCGCACGCTTTACGACACGCTCGAAATTCCGCTCATCGACGTGCTCGCCGAGATGGAATTTCGCGGGGTGCGGCTAGATTCCGAACTGCTAGGCAAGCTCAGTATCGAGATGGCCGGGCAACTCGCGATCATCGAAGTGGACATTTATCTGCTCGCAAAACGGCCGTTTAACATCGCCTCGCCGAAGCAACTTCGCGAAGTGCTGTACGACGAAATGAAGTTGCCGATCAAGAAGCGAACCGACACGACCGGCGACGCCAGTACCGATCAAGAATCGCTC
>JAYSKW010000681.1:0-1561 GCA_043726085.1 Limnoglobus sp. | reverse complement strand
TGAACCAACATCTCGGCGTGAAAGTGCCAATCGTGCCGGGAAAGGGCTACTCGATCACGATGCCACGACCGACGAACTGCCCGAAATATCCGCTGATATTCGAGGAACATCACGTCGCTGTCAGCCCGTTTCAGAGCGGTTATCGCATCGGTTCGACGATGGAATTTGCCGGCTACGACAGCACGATGAATCGCGACCGCCTGAAACTCCTGCGCGACGGTGCCGAGTTTTATCTGAAAGAACCGACCTGCGAACCGGTGCAAGAAGAGTGGTGGGGCTGGCGGCCGATGGTGTTCGACGGCAAGCCGATCATCGACCGCAGTCCGACGCTTCCGAACGTGATAATCGCGGCCGGCCACGGCATGCTCGGCCTATCGATGGCCACCGGCACGGGACGATTGGTAAGCGAACTCCTAAGCGAAACGCCGACGCACATCGACGCCTCGCACTACTCGCTACGGCGATTTTAACGTCCGAGTTTGTCGAGGATGTTCTTCGTGATTCGCATCACGATGGGGTCTTTTCCACGCAGGCCATGCGACCAGTCGGTACTGGCGGTTGTCACCACGGTGCCGCCGCGCGTGTAGGTGCCGAGCGTCGCGTTGCCGATGTGGTCTTTCACGCTCTTTTCGTACCATTCGTAATCGTCCGGGTGCCACTTCACGGGGCAACTCGCAAGTATCTCAAAGTTTGCCGGCGTGCCGTCCTTTCCCGTTGGCGTGGGCAGGCCGTCTTTCCAGACGAGTTCGCAGCCATCGCACTCGTAGCCGACGATCGTATCTTTGCCGCCGAACACATCGCCACGCTGAAGGTTCGTGCCTTCGAACAGCCAGTGTTCGGGCCGATGCACGGTATATTCGGCGGGGTCGTTCATGTACTGCCCGTGGCTCTTGCGGTAGCCACCATTCAAAAAGCCAACGCCCGTCAGTTGGTTCTCGGGCCGACCGATGAGATAGTGGCTCCAGAGTGAGCTGAGCAATTTGTTGTTGCCCGATTTGTAGAACGGGTCATCGCCGAAGTTCTGCTTCCAGCAGGTGAGTGCGCGGCCATTTTCTTCTGTGCGAACCTGCCAGCAACAGGTGTTTCCACTGAGGAACGCGACGTTCCCGCCATTGCCGATGAAGCGTTCGAGGTGATCGCGCATCGGCGACGACCAGTATTCATCGTGGCCCACGCTCACCACGAGTTTGTACTTCTCCAGCAATTCTGGGTGATATTCCAGATCCGCATTCGAGCAGTAATCGATCTCGTAACCGCTAGCCTCCGCCCACTGCACGAACGGCCATTCCCATGTCGCGAATTGCGACTGTTGCGGGCGGTCGAACGAGACGCGCCGCCCTTGCACTTTGTGTTTGGCGTGGTAGCCGTACAAACTGTAGCCACCCCAGTTCGTGTAGGCGTTGTAAGTATTCGTCGAGAGTGGCAGCAAGATCTTGGCGCTACCATTTTGGCGGGGGCGAACGATGAAAAACTCTTCCGTGCGAGTCGGCTTACCACTCTTCGATTTCGTTTCGAGGCGGATCGTGTAATACCCGGAACGCCAGTCGTGCGGCACGTGGAA
>JAYSKW010000680.1:0-6232 GCA_043726085.1 Limnoglobus sp. | reverse complement strand
CGTGGTTATTGCTGAAAAAACAACGTGAAGATGGTGCAATTCCCGTGTTCGGCGAACAGAACACCGTGATGTGGATGCTGAAAACGTCGGTCGGTGGCACCGTGGAAATCACCGATGAAGCGGGCCGCACGGTGAAATGTCGCATCGTTGGGACGCTGCAAGATAGTGCGTTTCAAAGTGAACTCGTGATGGCCGACGATTCGTTCCGACGGCTGTTCCCACGCGAGGAAGGCTTCCGCGTTCTGCTGATCGAAACTGCAGCAGAGGATGAGAAAGTGGTCGCGAATTTACTCAATCGCGGCTTGCGGGCCAACGGTTTCGCGGCCACCAGTACCCGCGAACGAGTCTCCGCATTTCAGGCCGTCGTGGGCACATACCTCACGACGTTTCAATTGCTCGGCGCGCTCGGATTGCTCCTTGGCATACTCGGTCTGGCCATCGTGATCTTGCGTGGCGTGTGGGAACGCCTTGGCGAACTCGCACTCCTGCGCGCCTTCGGCTATACGACGCGCTCGCTCAAAATCCTCGTGCTCGGAGAGAACCTCGTGTTGCTCGCCGCGGGTATTTTGCTTGGCCTCGTTTCGGCCGCGATTTCGGTCGCACCTCACATTGCACTCGGTGGGCAGTTGCCTTTGGTCGGAATCTCGGTCATGATTAGCTCCGTGTTTATCGTTGGGATCGTTACCGTGCTACTGGCCACGAACAGCGTCGCACGAATCCCGATCTTGACGGCGTTACGAAAAGAGTGACCTTTAGGAGCCTTCCAATGATCCGACTCGGCATCTTAGATTTCGACACGTCGCACTGCGTTGAGTTCACCAAGCGACTCAACCACATCGACATTGCAGCAGAGCAATGGGTCGAAGGCGCGAAGGTCGTCATCGGGTGTGCGGGCGAATCGAAGCTGTCGCCGGAGCGGATTGCGGGTTACACCGAGCAGATGAAAAAGTACGGTGTAACGCTTGTGGACAAGCCCGAAGCGATGATCGGCAAAGTCGACGCGATGCTGATCGAAGCCGTCGATGGCTCGGTTCATTGGGAACGTGCGAAGCCGTTCCTCGAAGCGGGTATCCCGTGTTTCATCGACAAGCCGTTCGCGTGTTCGCTAACCGATGCGAAGAAAATCGTCGACCTCGCCGACAAGAAAAAAGTGCCGGTGTTCAGTTCGTCCGCACTGCGATATGCCACCGAGGTGACGGCATACTTGGCCGACACGAAGCACGGTAAAATTCTCGGTTGCACGACGTACGGCCCCGCTTCCGAACACGAACGCAACCCCGGGTTGTTCCACTACGGCATCCACGCGGTCGAGATACTTTACACGCTCATGGGGCCGGGCTGCGTCCGCGTGACGTGTACGCACGAGAAAAATACCGATGTCGCAACGGGCACCTGGAACGATGGCCGTGTCGCGTCGGTTCGCGGCAATCGCACGGGCGGAAGTAACTTCGGGTTCACGGCATTTGCGGAGAAAGGGCCGACCGCAGTTGCGGTCGGTACCGGTGTGATTTATCGCGAATTGCTCAAGAAAGTCGTCGAGACATTCGCGACGGGCAAGCCACCGATTGACATCGCGGTGTCAGTGGAAATCGTGGCGTTCATCGAGGCCGCATTCAAGAGCGGTAACAACCACGGTGCGGTGGAGATGGTGAAAGTTTAGGGAAAGCTCCCAGGGTACGACGAAGCGTCGAACCCTGGGCTTGGGTGGTTTAAGACTCTTTCTTTTTGTCGTTGATGAGTACCAGTAAGCGAAGGGCTTTGCCCTTCAGTGTGGCCTTCACGTTCAGCGTTTCCCCGCCTTTCACGCGGACGGAAAACGTGTCTTTCCCTTCGGGCGTTTCATCGCCAAACGCTTCTTTGATGATGGACTTCATCGTTTCGGGTTTAATCGTTTTCTCTGCGAACGGCATGATGCTGGCGAAGCCGAACTGCGCACTGAGGATATCCGACGATGCAGGTGATGCGGCGGCGATGCGTTTTGTCCCCTTGGCTTCGGGTTCGATACCCAATACGAGCAACTCATCGGCTGTCGTCAGCCAAAATGCGTTCGTGCCGAACATGGCTTTTGCAGCGCCGTCATTCGATGTCGCGCTGTGGAGTTTGGCTTCGCCGATCGTTTCAAGATCGAACTTGATAGCCCCTTTATCTTCGGGAATAAACGGTGCGAGTTCCTTGACCGTACTTTCGATGAGTTTGCCCTTCGCGACCTTGAGCGCAGATAGAACTTCAAACTGACCCGCCGTACCAGCCAGAGCCGCACCCACTTGAATGTGGCCCGACTTGAGTGTCGGTGCGATCGCATTGAGCACTTTCTCGACGGCGAGTTTTTCATCGCCCTTCGCTTTGTCAATTCCCTCTTTGACGACGAGATCGACGAGTTCATCGACCGGCTTTCGCATACTCTCGGGTACGGAGAGATTGATCGCTCCGGACATCACGGGGTTCTTCGCGTTGCCTGCAATCGTTGCAATCGAAGTGCGTTTTGCAGCGGAAATGAGCGACTGTTTCAGTTCGGAGCCATCCTTCGGAACGAGCGTGAAATCGAGCGTCATGTCGTCCGACTTCGGTGCCACATCGAGGCGGAGCGTCGCGGTTTTGCTATCGGTGAATAGCGAAACCATCGCACTCATCACGCCATCGAGCGCGATCTCTTTCGATTTCCGTTCCGAGGGCGTCTCATTATCTTTGCTCTTCTTTTTCTCGGCGGCCAACTGCTGTTCGATCTGCCCGAGTACCGGTTTGCGAACCGCTTCGGGGATGCGGTCGTTGTGAATCGTGATCGACATCACCGAGCCATCGTCTTTGGCGAAAAACGTCTTCGGGTCGATGAGCGTCTTCGGGTCGATCGACTTCTTGTTGAGGACCGTCGCGTAGACGTATTTGTTCGCGAACGTGAAATACACTTTCGGGTTGAAGTTCGGCACGTCGAGCGAGTAAATCCCGTCGTCGCCTTTCTCCGGGCTTAGCATGAGCCGCCCCGATAGCAGGTTCACGAATGCCTCGTTATCGGCCACGGGGATCATGAGCACGAGCGGGCTATCGACGACGTTCGGCGTGACGATTCCGTAGAAGCCGAACGGGCGTTTGATGTCGACGCCTTCGACACCCTTCGGCCCCGCGAACGCTTTCACCAGTGCAGCAGCCTGTTTGACTTCATCGCCTTTGCCGACCGATTCGCCGATGTACTCGAACGAAGTGAGCAGGTCGTTGACGGCACGCAAGCGGATTTCGAGCGCCGGACCAGCCGGTTCGTCGTCGGCCCTTGCGGTGGTCGTCAGGCCGAGAGTCAGTGCTGCAAACAGCACCAGAAATATGTGACGCATTGTGCCTCCAGTGAGAATGATCCATCGCAGTCGCGGGGTATACCCCATGCGACTCGATTGAGTGTCAGCTTTTTTATCGAATGGCGGACGGAATTTTACCCGTTTCGTAAAACGACTCGATTGTTGCAGAATACGCATAAATTGAGGCAGCCGATGAGCCAGAAGACTTGGGGTGGGCGTTTCGATGGGACGACCGATCAGCGCGTCGAAGCCTTTACCGAATCGATCTCGTTCGACCGTCGCTTGTATCGGCACGACATCATCGGCAGTCAGGCGCATGCCCGCATGTTGGCCGAAGTCGGCCTGTTGACCGATGCTGAGATGCAAGCCATCGTCGTTGCGCTCGATGAAATCGGCATGGAAATCGAAGCGGGGAAAATGGAGTTCTCGATCTCGCTCGAAGACATACATACGCACATCGAGAAAGCCCTCATCGCGAAGCTCGGCGACACGGGGCGGAAATTGCACACGGGGCGGAGCCGCAACGATCAGATCGCGACCGATGTCAAGCTCTGGATCCGCGAAGCGATCGACCACGTCGACGGCGCGCTGCGCGAACTGCAAGTGGCGTTCGTCGGCTCGGCCGAACGCGAACGCGATGTCATTCTGCCGGGGTATACGCACCTGCAACGGGCACAACCGGTGCTGGCATCGCACTATTTCCTGGCCTATGCGGAGAAGTTCGAGCGGGATCGCGAACGGCTGGCGGACTGCCGCAAACGGGTGAATATCCTGCCACTCGGTGCGGCGGCGCTCGCCGGAACGACGCTGCCGATCGACCGCGAAAGCGTGCGGCAGAAGCTCGGCTTCGACAGCGTCGCCCGGAATAGCCTCGATATTTCGAGCGACCGCGACTTCCTGCTGGAGTTCGTTTTCAGCCTGTCGGTGATTGCGACGCACCTCAGTGGATGGGCTGAGGAGTGGGTGATTTGGTCGACGACCGAGTTCCATTTTCTGGAACTGCCCGATGCGTTCTGCACCGGCTCGAGCATTATGCCGCACAAGAAGAACCCCGATGTCCTCGAACTGACCCGCGGGAAATCGGCGCGTGTAATCGGCTGCCTTCAGCAACTGTTCGTGCTGCTGAAGGGACTACCGCTCGCGTACAATCGGGACTTGCAAGAAGACAAAACGGCCCTGTTCGATTCGTACGATACCGTTGCCAGTATGCTCTCGGTGGCGGCCCCGCTCGTTGCCCAAACGAAGTTGCGCCGCGATGTGATTGCGGCCCGCCTCGAAGATGGCTTCCTCGACGCGACGACCCTGATGGAGTTCCTGATCGCGCGCGGCGTACCGATGCGTTCGGCACACGAAGCCGTTGGAAAATTAGTGCGAAAGTGCGAATTGGCCCGTTGCCGGTTGGTCGATCTGCCCGATGCCGACTTCGACGAAACCAAGCCCGGCATCGGCCAAGCCGTGCGCTCCGTGCTCGGCGTCCACAATGCGCTCGCCGCCTTCCGTAGTTACGGCTCCACCGCACCGAGCGAGGTGAACTTGCAACTCGAAGCCTGGAAAACGCGAATCACTTCGCAGTGACGGCGGCGGCGGATTTGCGCCACATCTCTGCCAATAGCGGTTTGCCCATTTTGTCGGACGCCTCCGCGAGGCGTAGTCGTACGTTCGCGTCCCACGGTTTCGACACAGCCTCCGTCGTCAGCTTGGAGATGAGTTCCAGCGATTTTTGAGCGTCAGTCGCTCGCATTGCCGCCATATCTGCGTCGGCTTTTCGGCCGTTGGCAGCGTAAGCCTGCGAGAGCAAAAATCCAATCGAGTGATCGTGCGGCAGTTTTGCGAATGCTTTTTCGAGCAGTATCACGGCAGCGGTCGATTCGCCGGCATCGAGATGAATGCGACCGCGCAATACCATCGCGGTGGTCGTGTCGGGATTGTCGCGCAGAATGGGGTCGAGCAATTCTCGAGCTTCGACGGATCGACCGAGACCGTACAACGCCTCTGCTCGGCTCGTCTGCCAGTCGGGTGATGGCTTCACACCGGCCTTCGTGCCGTCGACGTGCGCTTGCAATGCGTCTTCGTATTGTCGCGTCCGCAACAGGCACTCCACGAGATCTCGGTGAACGTCGTACTGGGCCGTATCGGGAAGTGACCGTTGCAACGCATTGCGGAACGCGCGGATCGATTCGGCGAAATTATCGGTGTCCATACCGATGACGCCGATCAAGCGGTACGGCTTGCCATCGGTGTCGTCGAGTTCCGTCAGGATTTTGAGATGTTTGAGCGCTGACGAAATGTGACCGAGATCGTACGTCAGTGCGGCCAAGTGACGGCGGGCTTCGAGGTGCTGAGGATCCTTCGCGATCACGAACTCGAAGATCGCATGCGCGTCGCGCGCTTGCTGCAGATCGATCAGGCACTGACCGTTCAACGTGAGCGCATCGGTCCAGAGCGGCGACGATTCCGGAATCCGTTTCAGATGGCCAATCGCTTGCTTGGGTTGCCCCTGTCGCTCCACCAGTTCGGCTTGCAGAAGTGCGGCACGATCGTCTTGCCTAGCCCCTTCGAGTGCCCGAACGTACGCTTCCGCAACGGGCCAATCTTGAGCGGCAATCGCGAGTTTGCCCTGCGAAAAACGATACTCCGGTCTCGAGATGCGGTAACGTTGTATCCCCGTCGCCACGATGGCAAGCGTTACGAAAAACAGCAACCAACGCCACCGCAACGGTTTCGGATTCGCTGAAGGAGGAGTCTCAGTATTCATGGTTCGTCGCTGCTCATGTTCCAAAAAGAAACCCCACCGAGACGCGATCTCGGTGGGGTCTGTTGTATTCCGATCGTTATCGAATTACGGGTTATTTGCGACTTGGCCGTCGTTGCGGCAACCGAGCAGTTGGTACGTCCGGTGGTCGATCGTCTGCGAGATGAACGTCACGGTGCCATCGGCACGCAGGAAG
>JAYSKW010000679.1:0-2531 GCA_043726085.1 Limnoglobus sp. | reverse complement strand
GTGCGCGACGACGTTGACCGTCTTGTTGATTTGATCGAACACGATCATGCGGTCGTAACAGGCGAAGCTGAGATCGGGAATGTGGCGGTCGTCTTTGGGCGCGTTCGGGAGATGTTCGACGTACCGCACCGAGTCGTAACTGGCGTAGCCGACCGCGCCGCCGACGAAGCGCGGCAAGCCGGGCAGATGCGGTGCGCGGAACTGGGCGACGTAGTCTTCGAGCGCCTTCAGCGGGTCGTCGGCCGTCGTGCGCGTTTCGACGCCGTTACGGGTGATGCAGATGTTTTTTTCGTAGGCTTCAAATCGCTCGAACGGCCCCGCACCGACGAAACTGTAACGGCCAATCCGCTCGCCGCCGACGACGCTCTCGAACAGGAACGCCCATTCTTCGTTCGCGCCAATGGCGCGAAATGCCGATACCGGCGTCAGTGAATCGCCGAGCAACTGCCGGTAAACCGGCACAACCGTGTGCGTGGCAGCCAGTTCCGCGAACTCGTCAAAACCCGGTCGGTAACGCATGAGCAACTCGGCACAATGGACGGAAGCGAACGGGTGTATTGTCGGGAACCCGACGAGAACGGCGAGTGAAGCGAGGAATTCGACATCGAGCCAGCACCACAAAAAGTGGAACTCGTATATCAGGTGCATTTAGCGAGTGGAAAAACGCGACACCACATCTCGCAAGCGATCGTCGAGCCTGTTGAGGACTTCCGACTCAATCTCTGCGGGCACCCCATAATACGCCCCGGCGACGGCACCGGCGATACATGCCAAGGTATCTGCATCTCCGCCCAACGAGATTGCATTGCGAACGGTGTCCTCGTAACTATCGGCTTCGAGAAATGCACGCAGCGCCCAAGGTACCGTGCCTTCGCAAGATACGTCGAATAGGAACTTACGGCGGACACTCTTGAGCGAACGATCCAGGTGATAGCCGAATTTTGCCTCGATGGTATTGGCGATCTCCTGCTTCTCTGGCCGTTGACGCGCAAGGAACACCGCTGTGGCCGTAGCTTGTGCGCCCCGGATGCCTTCGGGGTGGTTGTGCGTCACACGGGCCGACCGTTCGGCCTCGGCCAGGACGTCTTCCATGCGGTCGAACGCCATTCCAATGGGGCTGACGCGCATCGCGGAGCCATTGCCCCAACTGTTGTAAGGCTCGGTATTGCGGAGATCGCACCACAATTTGAACTGCTGACCGTAACCCGCGTCGGGATAAGCCCGGTAATACTTTTGGAACGTCTTCGTATAATCGCCGCCTGCAAGTAACACGTCGGCGACGGCAATCGTCAGCACCGTATCGTCGGTGAAACACGATTCCGGCGTAAACAGCGGGAACCGCTTCGTCTTCGTCGCGGTCGCTTCGTGAACCGAGCCGATCACATCACCAGCGATAGCTCCGATCATGGTAGCGCTTTCAGTTGAAGCCGTTTGATTCGGAAGTGGAAATGTATATTCGACCGTTTGCCCTGTAAAGTCAACCGTTTACTCCCCCCAAATCAACTCGCGGTTGACCCCGTTTCCTGGGTCGGGTATCAGTCACGCATACTCCGTGTGTCCTGGTGCCGAATATGCCGCTGTCCGTTCGCGATCTCGTGATTCGTTATGGTGCGGTAACGGCCGTCGATGGCGTGTCGTTGGACGTTCACCGCGGCGAAATTGTTGGGCTGCTCGGGCCGAACGGCTCGGGGAAAAGCTCCACACTGGCGGCGGCGGCGGGGAACCTCGATGCCGATTCGGGGACGGTGACGATCGATGGCGTTTCGCGATCGCAAGACCCGTGTCGCTTTGCCGCGAAGCTGGGGTTCGTGCCGCAAGACGCGGCGCTTTACGATGAACTCAGCGCGTCGCGCAACCTCGAATTCTTCGGCCAACTTTACGGCCTTTCCGGGATCGCACTCGATTCGCGGGTGGCATATGCACTCGATCGCGCCCGCTTGCTCGAACGTGCGAGCGACCGCGTTGGCACGTTTTCCGGTGGCATGAAACAACGCCTGAACATGGCCGTCGCGCTGCTGCACGATCCGCCGATACTGTTGCTCGACGAGCCGACGGCATCGCTCGACCCGGCCAGCCGCGATGTGCTGTTCGCGGACTTGCACCGCCTGCGCGACGATGGCCACGCGATCTTGCTGACGACGCACCACCACGATGAAGCCGAGTACGGCTGCGACCGCGTTGTGCTTCTGAACAAGGGAAAACTCGTCGCATCGGGGACGATTCAGGAACTGACGCGAACGCCGCGCGATGGCCGCGCCGTGCTGTACGGCCACTTGGGCGAACTGCTGCCGAAGTATGTGGAACGTGGGCTGCGCCAGCGACTCGGGCCGGATGTCGAACTGGAAATCATCGGCCATCGCGTGCGGTTGTCCGCGAGTGGCAGCGAACAATTGGGCCGCGCGCTCGGGCTGGTTCTCGCCGAGGGAATGCAGCTCGATACGTTCCGCACGCCACCCGGTCGGCTCGAAGCCGTCGCACGCTCGTAACACCGGATGCACCGAATGCCCGCTCCGAAATTGTCTCGAATTGCC
>JAYSKW010000678.1:0-5373 GCA_043726085.1 Limnoglobus sp. | reverse complement strand
CGTCGCGTCTCGAAGACTCGCCACGACTGGTTTTTAAGGGTATTTGCCCCCGCGCAGGCTAAAGACCTGCGGCTACCAGAGAATGAAGAACGAAGGACGCACCTGCTACCCAAAAACACCACTTTTTGAACCATGCCTCCTACCCATTCCGCTTAGCTGAACACGCCTTTGTCGATTGGGTCGAAGGTCGTCGTCAGAGCCGCACTATCGGGCGTGAATGGCCCGACGAGGATCGCACGTCGTGGGTTCGTACCGGTGGAAAGGACATCGGCACCGACGCGAAGACCGTCGGTGCTGGCATCGGCACCTGCCGTGAAGGTACCGCGGATTGTCGGCACGACCGACGTGCTGAGCGGCAAGCCGTCGTAGACGTTCACTTGCGGGCCGCCACCTTTGCCGGGCGAGGTCACGATGTTCTGCTGAAGCCCGCCACGCAAATCGGACATATCGACCGCCACGCCGCCGCGGAAGTTCGGATCGTAGGCGAAGTAGTTCAGCAGCGAGACATCGCGGACGGCATCGTACAAGTTCACACGTGGCCCACCGTTGAAGCCCGCACCGATCAGAATCTGGGCGTAACCGAGTTGTGCGGAATCGCCCGCATCGACGTACAAACCGCCGCGGAAGGTATCTTCAAAAATCATCTTCTGACTGATGAGCGTACCGTTGGTGCCATCGAAGATCTTGATGAGCGGTGCGCCGCCGAAGCCAGGCACCGTAATGACGTCGTCTTGTCCGTCGCCGTTGACATCGGCGACCGCCACCCGAACGCCGCCGGTGAATGTCGCCTCGAACGGATTGAGCGTGAAGCGGGCCGAACCATCGGCGTTCGTTACCGCTACGGTTGGCGACTGACCGAAATCGACGCTCGATGCGCGGATCGCAACCGGTGCGGTACCGGTCACAACCGTAACGGCGGCGGCGGTCGATGTACTCGTATGGCTGACGGTGTTATCGGGAACGAACTGCGCCGTGACAGTTTGCGTGCTGACCGCGGCGAACGATGTCGTGAGTAGCGCACGCCCTTCGAGCAACCGCGAACTGCCCACTTCCACGCCATTCGCGAAGAACTTGACTGCGCCGACGATGCCAGGATCGCCCGCGACGGATGCGCTGAGCAGAACCGTGCGGCCGACGCCGGGGTTCAGTTTCGACACGGAGAGTGTCGTAGTCGTATCGCCCGGAGCGCGAACCGTTAGCCGCACGACTTGCGTGTCGTAATTCCCAGCCACGTCGAGGGTCGCGCCTCCCGATCGGTTCGTCTGATCGCGAACTCCGACGAGCAAGTCGATCGTTCCCGTAAAGCCTGCCGTCGGTGTCAGTGTCACGAGGCCGGTGTTCTGATCGATGGCCGCCGTCACGTTCGTCGGTGCCGTGAATAAACTCGTCGCACTGCCGACTGCGTACGTCAATTGATCGTTATCGAGATCGGTCCCACGTGCGGTGAAGGTGACGGCCGTGTTCGGGTTCGTGCGAACGTCGGCAATCGTGTTCAAGAACGCCCGGTCGTTCACCGTGTCGGCGACCAAATTGGTGCGGAACGTCGTGCTCGTCGGCGCGTTATCGCCATCGGTGGCACCGATCGTGATGCCTGCGGTACCGGTGAACCCAGCTGCCGAGGTGACTTTGACCACGCCGTTTGCGGTGTCGGTGAACACCGTCGCTTTGGTAATCGTGACCGGACTCGTCGGCAGACTATTTTCACCGCCTGGCGAAACCATTGTCGTGGTGTTGATGATCTTCTTGTAAGTCTCGAAGCCACTCGTCAGCAGTCCGACGATCGAGTGATTGAAGTTCAAGTTCTGCGGGCGGCTGGCGAGTGGCAGATCGGTATCGCCGATGAAGAACTGCGAGTTGTTGTTGTCGTCTTTGGCGTTGGCCATCGCAACGATGCCGTTGCTGGCGAAGGTATATTGCGAGTTGAATTCGTCGACGACATCGGGCTTGCTCGAACCGCCTTGGCCATCGCCGTTCGGCGAACCGCCTTGGATCACGAACCCCGGCAACACGCGGTGGAACAGCTTGCCGTTGTAGAAACCCTCGTTCGCAAGCTGGATGATCGTTCCCGTTGCGAGAGGAGCCACATCTTCAAATAATCGCAGCGTCAGCGATCCCGCGAAGGGGACGCCGAGCTTATCCGTGCCCGAGACATCGAGCCTTACCGAACGACCACCCGCGACGACTTCCGTGGTGACGGAGCTACTGTCCGAATTCGCTACGATCGTCACGGGGCCGTTCGGCGTGTTCGTTGCCGTAACGGGGATGAACAACGGCTTGTTGTTCGGCTGGTCGGTGTCCGCGATCCCCGCCAAGTTCACGGTTGGCACTTCGCGGCCTTCGAGGAGTTCCATCCGCAAGCGCGCCGCAGTGGATACACGGGGCGACGGCGACAACCAACGGCGGAAAGATCGAAACGGCATCGGTAACACCTCGGCGCAGGATCGTAACGGAGAAGGCATTCGAGGGAATCCCATCTATTAGACGAATAATCGGCCACACCGGTTGTTCGTCATCGTAGGAATTCCCCGTCTCCTCCAAAGTACCCGATCCGGCACCCGGTTGACAAGCGGCGACCGTTTCGTTTCGCCAGACTTACCTAGTCATTCGCGACGCTACAATCGGCAAATCCGCAACGAGCGGGACGTGCGTGTGACTTGCATGAGAGGTGTATTCCGCGTATCGTGATGCGTGTCTTGTTGGTGAACGTTCACGGGGGATTCTGTTTTTCTTTGAACCCACTGGTATTGTAGGTCGGGTCGAAGCTTTGAGAGGCCCGACAGTGCATTCACGCAACGATTTCAAAACTTAAGGGGTTTTGTCGCGGATACTCTGTCGGGCCTCATCGCAAAGCCTCTTCGACCGCGACCTACGGGTTCTGAAACGTTGAAAATGCAATCTGCCTCGTGAACGGTTACGTTTGTCCGCACTCTGTCAGGAGTTGACATGCACTCACTTTCCTGGCTGTGCGGGATGTTCTTCGTTGCGGGTGCGCCAGAAGCGGTTTCGCCGTCGCTCGATTCCATTCTCGTCCAACATCGCCAGGGGGCCGCGCTCTGCGCGTCGATTTCGTGCGATTTCGAGATACTCTGTTCGGTCGAAGGGCGCCCGTACGTGCTTCGGGCCGGGCGATATCTGCGCGATCCGCAAGCGATCGTTCTCGAAGGAGTTTCGGTTTCCGGTGTGCGCGACCGCTCAGTGATCCGAAACGGCCTCAAAACTTCAATATCCCGGTTACCGAACGGAGAATCTTCCACGTGGCAAGTTATCATCAGATCATTCGATGAAGAGCGAAGTTTCATCGGCGACCTCTATGGTGAGGCGTTATTCACAGTTTTCGGGAATGATAATCGCAAGGGAATGCCTATCGCGGACCATTGCGAGTTACATCGCGGCGGATTGCAAGGTATTCGCACGACGAACGAAGGCAGTAACCGGTATCACGTCGTCAGTTTGCGGTTCCGGGTTGATGCGAAGAAATCGGATAGTGCCTGGGTCGATGAGGAATTGTGGTTCGATGCGGGCCGGAACTATTTGCTCGACCGAACGATCCGGCGCTACGGCCCTCCCATCCATGGCACGCGAACGTATCGCGTCATCAAGTTTGCCGAAATCGTGCCGGGTGTCTGGTTCCCCGAAGGCGTCCGCCAGATGTCAACCACAGAAAAGGGTGACGCGCAAGAATGGGTATCGCTCAAACTGAAGGGGTTGGCCGTCGACAAACCGATCCCGGCTGCCTTGCTCGATACGGCGATCCCTGTCAAAGCGTACGTTCACGACTTCGTGACGGGCAAAAAGTACCGCACGGATAACGACGGCAAAATGATCGGGGACGCAAAACCGATCTCCCAACTCTCCTCACAATCTTCAGCGATGCCAACTGGCTCAACGGGCGAGCCACCACCACCCGTCAGCACCGAGCCGCAATCGTGGACCCGCTTCGTGTTTCCTGCGGGCGCAGGGTTCCTGCTGGCCGGGTCTGTTCTTTGGCTCATCCGGCGTCGCCGTCAACATCTGGCATGAAGGCAGGTTTTGTTAGTATTCAAACCCTGACGCTCGATTTGACTCTGTATATAATCGAAAATCAGGCGAGCGGCACGGCGTGAGCGTGCCGTGTGAACTTTCTGCGGCTACCACGGCACGCTTACGCAATGCCGCTCGCCGGGCACACGTTTGTGCGTGAAACCCCTGCGATTTCAGTTGACCCAAAACTTCAACTGCCATTTCGACCCGAATTGAGGGATGCACGATGCAAAACAGAGTGCGGCGTGGCGTGACGCTCGTTGAGGTGCTGGTCGTGGTGGGGATTATCGGCTTGTTGGTCGGGCTGATATTGCCCGCCGTCCAACAGGTACGAGGGAGTGCCGACCGGGCGGCGTGTGCGGATCGGTTGCGGCAGATGGCGATCTCGCTGCACGGGCACCATGCGGCGTACGGTCGGTTGCCGCCAAACCTCGGCGGTAGTGAACCCTACACGGCCAGCCCCGAACAAATCCTGAGCTGGCCCGCGTTGATCCTCCCGTACATCGATCAGGAACCGCTCTGGCGTACCTCGGTCGAGGCGTGCAAACAAAGCCAATACACCTACCGCACTCCGCACGTTGGCTACTCGACGGTGCTGAAAGCGTTTCGCTGTCCGAGCGACGACCGGCTCGCGACACCCGTTCCCGGGTCGAAGGGTGCGGCAGCGGCGTTGACGTCGTATTTGGGTGTCGCCGGGTATGCGGGACGGGGAGGAATGCTACCCGCGTTTGAAGGCGTTCCGCTCACGGCGGTCACCGATGGCACCAGCCAGACGCTGATGGTCGGCGAGCGCCCGCCCCCAGATTCGCACCAATCCGGGCGATGGTACAGCAACATGTGGAAGTTCGCGCCGTTCACCGGACCGGGAGCCGAACTCAGCATCCCGGAGCAAACGGGAACATTCATCGTTCCGGAGTGCATTTCGGCGAAGATGCTCGCCTACGGGCCGGGGCGAACGACGAACCCGTGCGACATGTACCACTTCTGGAGCCTGCACTCCGGCGGAGCGAACTTCGCCTACGCCGACGCCAGCGTCCACTTTCTCACGTACGCGGCCGCCCCGATCCTACCCGCAATGGCAACCCGAGCCGGCGGCGAGAGCGTCGATGTGCCGTAGGTATCGAAGAAATCGCGGCTTACTGCGAATTGTCCAACAGTGTATCATTTCCGAAGTCAAATGAGTCGATTAGCAATATCATCGTAACCGTTCACGGGACAGAATGAATTTTCAACGTACCATACGCCGTAGGTCGTGGTCGAAGAGGCTTTGCGATGAGGCCCGACAGAACATCAACGACAAATACCCGCAAGGTTTGAAATCGTCGCGTGAATGCACTGTCGGGCCTCTCAAAG
>JAYSKW010000677.1:0-2165 GCA_043726085.1 Limnoglobus sp. | reverse complement strand
GCAAAGGGCCGTGGAGATTTCACCGACGTTCTCGTTAAGAAGAAGATCATCAGCGTGGAACAAGCCCACGAAGCCGCCGCGATGGCGACTTCGACCGGCTTGAAACTACAAGATGCGCTTCAAAAACTGAACTACGTCACGCTGAACGAATCGGCCGAGGCGATGGCCGAACATGGCGGATTCCAGTTCGTCGATCTGACGGCACTGGAAATTCCGCGATCGGTGATCGAATTGGTGCCGGAGTCGGTCGCCCGCGAAAACATGGTGCTCCCGCTCGCGCTCGAGGGGAACGTCATGAAGATCGCCATGCCGGACCCGACGAATTACGACGTTCTGCAAAAGCTGCAATTCGTGCTCAACCGCGATATTCAGCCGGTTCTTGCGGTGCAAGAACAGATTCAAGAGGCGATTAACCGCAACTACGGCCAGTCGGAAACCGAGTCGGTCGACTCGATGTTGAGCGAATTTACCGATACGCAGATCGAGTTTACGCAAACCGAAAGTATGTCGAGCCTGGCGAATGCCGACGAAAGCGACGCACCGGTGGTGCGGCTCGTCAACCTGATGATCGTCGAAGCGATCGGCCAGCGGGCATCGGATATTCACATCGAACCGTTCGCCGACCGCGTCCGGGTGCGTTACCGGATCGACGGAATCCTCATCGAACGCGATGCCGCCCCACGCCGATTGATGGCCCCGATGATCTCTCGCATTAAAATTATGTCGAACATCGACATTTCGGAGAAACGTCGCCCGCAAGACGGCCGGATCAAGATGAACTCCGGTGGCAAGCACTTCGACCTCCGCGTCAGCATGTTGCCCACCGTCCACGGCCAGTCGGCGGTCATGCGTATTCTCGACCGCAGCAATATTCAGGTCAGCATCCGCGATTTGGGTTTTATCGAAGAAGAATACATTCGCTTCCAGAACATCATCAAACGGCCGAACGGCATCTTCCTGGTTACGGGGCCTACGGGTTCTGGGAAGACGACGACACTTTACGCGGCACTGAACGAACTGAACCGTCCGGACCGCAAGATTATCACGGCCGAAGACCCCGTCGAATACTACCTGCCCGGAATCAACCAGGTCGAAGTAAAGCACCAGATCGGCCTCGACTTCGCGCGGATTATCCGTGCGATGTTGCGACAAGCACCGAATATCATCCTCGTCGGGGAAATCCGCGATAAGGAAACGGCTGAGATTGCCGTACAGGCGTCTTTGACTGGACACTTAGTTTTCAGCACACTACACACGAACGATGCGCCCAGTGCAATCACGCGACTGGCCGACATCGGTGTACAGCCGTTCCTTATCGCTAGCTCGATTATTGCGGTCATGGGACAGCGGCTCGTGCGGGTGAACTGCCCGAAATGCAAAGACAGTTACACCCCCGAAGAGAGCGAGTTGCGGGCCTGCAATATCACCCCGGAGAAGGCAGCGACCGGCTCGTTCATGAAGGGCAAAGGCTGCCCATATTGCCGCCAGGGTGGCTTCCGTGGGCGTCAGGCGATTTTCGAGCTGATGCGAATGAGCGGCCAACTCCGCGAACTGACTTTCGCGCAAGCACCGAGCCAAGAACTGCGGCGGAAAGCCCGTGCCGGCGGAATGCGAACATTGCTCGAAGACGGTGCAGCGAAAGCACTTAAAGGGCAAACGACGCTCGAAGAAGTTCTCAGCACCTGCCATGCCGAGATCGAGTCTTGAGTTCGAGATGTGGAGTCGATGGCATTATGCTGGGGTCTGAATGCTTGGGTCCGAATTTGCGGCAAGGAATGGAATGGCGGAGGTCACGCTAGTGAAGTTGTTCCGGTCGATGAAGTCGAGTGAGGAAGCGTTCGATGTGGTCGTTGGGATGCTTGTCCCAATTGCTGTAATCCTGTGGCGTGAGGTTAGTTGGAATCGGGTGACATGTTGTTATCCGGTGTATTTAGGGATGGAACCCGTACCCGCGGCGGGACTATCGTTCCCGACCGTTTAATTTGGCTCGATGGGATTGGCTACGGATAATCGAGTACCGCCCGACGAAGTGGGGCGGTGTGAAACTTCGATTGTTTTAGCCATCGTCGTGCCGGACTCTGAGAGTGAGTACCATGGCCACCGTAGCAATGGAGAAGTTGCTGTCGACAGTGATCCAACTGAAAGCCAGCGACTTACACATCAGT
>JAYSKW010000676.1:0-2029 GCA_043726085.1 Limnoglobus sp. | reverse complement strand
ACGCGTGAACTGCTCGGGCCACGGCTGTCGAATCAGGACTTTGCGGCCCGTGTAAATGGCGGCGTCGCCAAGCCGGATGCGAAGGCACAAAGTACCGGTCCGAAGGTTCTGAGTGCGGCGGCCGCGATGTCGCTCGGCGATCATTTCGAGTACGCCATCGAAGAACCCGTCACGTTGCCACGCCTGAAATCGGCCCTGTTACCAATCGTCACCGATAGCCTCGACTGCAAGCGCGTGAGCATTTTCAACGAACGCGATGCGATCAAACACCCGCTACTCGGCCTTCGCCTCACGAACAAAACGAAGCGCAATCTCGCGCAAGGGCCGATGACCGTTTACGACAACGACACTTTCGCCGGCGATGCCCGCGTGCCCGACACCGCCCCCGGTGAAACGCGGCTCGTTAGCTATGCCATCGATTTGAACACGGAAGTCGTGCCACGTGTGACTCGTGCGAAGGAAACCATCGAACTCGCGAAGATCGTCGGCGGGCTTCTCACCATTCACGAAAAGACTCGCGTCACCACGCGCTATCTCATCCGCAACCGCGGCCCGAGCGAACGCACCGTCATCGTCGAACATGCGATTCGCAACGGCTGGAAACTGTTCGCGCCCGAGAAGCCAATGGAAACGTCCCGCGATATGTACCGCTTCGAGGTCGTCGCAAAATCGAACGAAACCATCACGCTCGAAGTTCTCGAAGACTCGCCGACCGCGACGAATACGAACCTGACTTCGATTAGCGAAGAGGCACTGCGGTTTTACGTCGCCGCCGCTGAGACGGGGCCAGCCGTCAAGCAAGCTCTTGCGAAAGTGCTCGAAATGCGCAGCTCGACGGCCACCGCGAAGAAGTCGCTCGCCGAGGAAATCGCCGCACTCAAAGCGATCGGCGACGATCAAACCCGCATCCGTGCGAACCTGGAGCGCGTGCCGAAAGACTCCGAGGCCTATAAGCGCTACCTGAAAAAGTTCGACGATCAGGAAACCGAAATCGAGAAGCGCCAAGCGAAGCAAAAAGTACTCGAAGTGCAAATCACCGGGGAAGAATTGGCGTACAAAAACTACCTAGAGAAACTGAAGATCGAGTAACTCCGAGTCGTGGAGATCGAGCCAGAGGCTTTGGGTGCGTACCGACGGAAACAGCGTTGGTGTCGAAGCCTGCGTTTATTGAGTGGAAAATCGAAAGGAATACGATGCCTGTATGGTGGACGAATGCGTGGGGGAACCGGGGTGACGAGCAACCGGAGGTGTTGGTAGTACGGTTGGTTGTGGCCGCATTGTTAGGCGTGGGTGTGGCGCTCGCACGCACACTCGCGCGGTCGGACGGTCGCCCCGTGGCGGGGTTGCGGACGACGCTACTGTTGCTCACGGTGCTGACGGCACTCGTTACCGAGGTCATCGGCAACAACACGGCCCGCGCGTTCGGGCTGGCGGGCGTGCTGGCCGTCGTGCGATTCCGTACGGTCGTCGAAGACACCCGCGATTCGACGTTCGTGATCTTTGCATTGGCCGTCGGCATGGCCGTCGGTGCCGGATTCCTCACGACGGCGCTCGTCGGCTTCGCGGTAATTGCTGCCGTCACAGTAGCCGTTACGCAGGTGACCGGCCCGCCCGCGCACGAAGGCAAAATCGTCATTCGACTAAAAGGCAAGGAGACCGCCGAAGCGCAACTCCGCGAGACGCTGTCGAAATACGTCGATAGCGTGACGGTCGCACTCGTCGGGTCGGAGACGGTCAAAGAAGCCGATACCGTCGAACTGACGTTCCGCTTTCGCTCGGCATTGAAAGGCGATCTCGGCTCGCTGATCGATGCACTCAAGGCCAAGCCCGGCGTCGAAAAAGTGACGTGGGATCTGAAGTAAGGGCGTGGTACAAAACGTGCCCCATGTAAACCGTGCTGAAGTCATCTACGGCGGGTCGTCGCCGCCGGCGGACCAGGGGTTGCAACGGCAGACGCGCCACACGCCTTTCACACCGCCGACGAGCGGGCCGTACTTTTTTACGGACAGCACGAAGTATTCGCTGCAAC
>JAYSKW010000675.1:0-1058 GCA_043726085.1 Limnoglobus sp. | reverse complement strand
TGCGATGAAGGCCGCTGGGGGTACCACTATGTGAATGCCCCGGAGCGGATCGAACGGCCGTTGGTCAAGGTCGGCGACGCATTCAAGGCGCAACCGTGGTCGATGGTGTTACCGAAACTCAAGCACGCGATCGACGAAGCGGTGCTGATTAGCCCGAAGCGCGTCGTGGCGGTGTTGTCGCCATTTTTAACCGTCGAAGAAGCGTTCGCGCTCGGCTCGGCATTCAAGAAAATGTCCGATCTCGTTCGCCTCGTACTCGGGCCGGTGCCCGTCGTTGGTGAAGACGATCGCTACCCGAAAGACGTGAAAGGGAACGCGACGACGCCGACGAAGTTCACGATCCACGCAGAGAAATGCCCGAACCGTAGGGGTGTCGAAGCGGTGCTGTTGAAACTACAAGGCGAATTGATCCCGTTCACTTCGGTCCGCAACGAGTTCGGCAGCCTCGTGGCGGTCTGGTTTGCGGGCGGTTACCCGAATCCCGACTGGGTGAACGAGGCGGTCGTCGGCATCCAAACGCCACCGCTTCTGGTCGTGCAAGATTTCTTCCCGACGACGCTCTCCGCGGCGGCCACGTACATGCTCCCCGCCACCGCCGGTTTCGAGAAAGATGGCACGTTCGTGAATCAGGCGGGCCTCGCGCAACCGTTCCAGCGTGCCGCAAAGCCATCGCCGGAAACGCGCACCGAGCTACAACTTGCGTTCGATTTGTGGAATCGGAAGGGCTTAGCCAATATCTCAGCGGTGCGGAAGGACGTGGCGAAAGCGCTCCCCGCATTCGCGATGCTCGCCGATGTGAAACCACAGGTGGCGGGGAAACGACTGGAACTGCAAACGGTTTGAGTCTTTTATTCTGGTAGCCGCAGGTCTTTAGCCTGCGTTTGCCACGAGCAATCGCTGAGGGTGGTGGTGAGTCTGCGAAACACGACGGTTCGTACGCCCGGAATGAACGTTGTGGCTTACCGCGTCGCGTCTCGAAGACTCGCCGCGACTGGTTTTCGAGGGTTGATTCCCCCGCGCAGGCTAATGACCTGCGGCTACCGGAAATTAAGAGTTTG
>JAYSKW010000674.1:0-1604 GCA_043726085.1 Limnoglobus sp. | reverse complement strand
ACCGACGCTGACGCTCGGGCAAGTGACGGGCATTAACCCCGATACGCTCAGCGTGATGGCGGGGCACCAACTGCCGATCCTGTCGTGCATCATCCCGCTTTACATGGTGAAGTGCATGTGTACCTGGAAGCAGACGCGCGAAGTCTGGCCGGCGCTCGCCGTCGGCGGTGGCTCGTTCGCGATCTTCCAGTACTTCTTCGCGACGATGCACGTCTGGATTCCCGGCTTCGTCGTTTGGCCGCTCACGGACATCGGCGGTGGGCTGTTTTCACTGATTACGCTCGCACTGTTCTTACGCTTCGTCTGGAAGCCGAAGGACGAATGGAAGTTCCCCGCCGAGGTGGCCAAGCCTTCCGTGGAAGCTCCGATTGCCTGCGAACATGCCGGAATCGACTTCTCCAAAGACATGAAACCGCACGGTGCGGAGAAACCCCTGACCGCGTGGATCGTGGCGAATGCGTGGTCGCCGTTCTTGCTCATGTCGCTTTGCCTCGCGATTGCTGGGACGATCCGCACGATGGAAACGTGGCCAAAGGCGGACGGCAGCAAGGGGCCGCTCGCTTTCGCCGGGGTGAAAACGACCTACACAGAAAGCGTGCCGACGTTGCACAAAGAGGTCGAACGGGCGAAACGGCTGCAAAAGCTCAACGCGACCGACGACGAGAAACGCGAAGAGGCGATCTTCAAATTCCCCTGGGTGACTGCCCCCGGCACGCCCGTGTTCATTGCCACGATGTTCTCGGCGGTGCTGCTCGGCGCGAGCCTGCCGATGATGAAACGCGTCTTCCGCAAAACGTTCGTGCAGATGAAAATCCCGATCCCGACAATCGCGTGTATGCTCGGCCTGAGCTACGTGACGAAGTACGCGGGGATCGACGCCACGCTCGGTGTCGCCTTCGCCGAAACCGGCGTGCTATACCCGTTCTTCGCTGCGATTCTCGGCTGGCTCGGCGTCTTCCTCACGGGCACCGATGCGGGCAGTAACGCCTTGTTCGGCAGTCTGCAAAAGATCACCGCCGGCGAAGTGTATAGAACCGGCGTGCTGCCAGAACTCACGTTGCCGCAAGCCGAGGTACTCATCTGTAACGCGAACAGCACCGGTGGCGTGATGGGGAAAATGATCGACGCACAAAGCATCTGCGTCGCAACGGCGGGCACGAATCAGATCGGCAAAGAAGCGGACATCTTCCGTGCCGTCATTTGGCACAGTATCTTCCTCGCCTGCGTCGTCGGCGCACTCACGGCACTGCAAGCGTTTGTGCCGCCATTCACAAAGATGGTGCCGATACCGTAAGGCGTTGTCCTCGTTGCGGCGAAACGTCGCGTGGAAACTGGCTGCGACTTCGGCGATTGATACGATGTGCAAATGAGCGAATGGCAGCTACCTCGGAACTATCGTTATGCGGGCATCGTTTCCGGTTTGCGTACAGAGCCGGACCGGCGCGATCTCGCCGTGATGATCAGCGATACACCGGCGGCAGCGGCGGGGGTGTTCACGCAGAACCGCGTCTGTGCGGCCCCGGTTCATATCAGCCGCGCGCGATTGCCTCGGGCCGATGCGCGGGCGATTGTCGTTTGCTCCGGGAACGCGAATGCCTGCACCG
>JAYSKW010000673.1:0-1183 GCA_043726085.1 Limnoglobus sp. | reverse complement strand
TGCCGACGTGCATCTTGCTCGAAACCGCCGTGACCACCACTTGCCAGTTCGTGAGCGAATCGGGCAGCTTGAACGAGATGCTCGCTTTGCCGGCATCGTCGGTGCGAACCCCGGCGTTCCAAAATGCCGAATCGGAGAAATCGCGTCGCACCATGATGTGGCCTTCACCCTGATCGGCATTGATAAGGGCCGGGCCGCCTCCGTTGGGCATGTGCGAGAAGAAGCCTTGGCCCTCGGCGTAGGAATGCATGGAATTCCCGGAAACGGAGAACGCTCCGTTGCCGCCGACCGACCACGCGGCATCGCCGCGAGCACTGCGCATTCCGCCGAGCTGCGACGACAGTATGATTTGGTTACCCCCGAAGCCGCCCCCGTTGCCGTAGCCGTACCCACCGCCGTAATTCATGCCGAAGACGGGGTGCCAATTCTGCGTGTAGTACGGGTTGTTGATGTAGCTGGGATGCGTTTCGTGCAGCACGAGTGTGTTGCCCACGAAGCGGGTTTCGAGGATCCAGCCGCTGTTGGAATGCGTTTTGTTGGGGACGAATGCGTCGCGCAGCAGCGAGTTGTCGGCACTTTCCACCTTGTTCACATCGGGGAAATACCAATAGTAGTTCGTGCCGCCGCCCATCGTGCTGAAGTAGACATCGACTCCGGCGATGCGTAGTAGCGTAGCGATATCGTACGAGTAGATGTAGCGAGCCTTGCGGTTGTTCAGCATCGTTTGCAACGCGGTCCGTTCGACATCGCTAAGTTTCTTGTCTTTCTCTTTCTCGCCATCCTTCAGCATCTTCTCGGCCTTGGCGAACAATGCACCGAGCGTGACACCGCCGACCCGGCGTTGCAACATCGCGGCGCTGTGCTGCGGGTTGGCCCGCTCGTCCGCCAGGTAGAAATTGCGGACATCGATCGATTTATCCGAGGCGATGCCAAGGAGCGATTGATCGTACACCGACACGACCAAATCGACCGGTTCGTTCCGATTCACCTGCAAATCCAGCTTCACGGCGGTGCCGGGCGGAATATCCGTCGGCGTGTTCACGTCCACTTTCAAGATGCGATCCGTCGGCAGAACACGCACGAACGTTTGTGCGATCTGGGCCGCGTCGTCGCCTTCCGGGTAGGCCACGTCGAGCGAGCAACCGTACTTCAGCCCGCCCGGCAGCGTCTCGTTCAACTTGTA
>JAYSKW010000672.1:0-4847 GCA_043726085.1 Limnoglobus sp. | reverse complement strand
TCGCCATCCGAAACGACATCGACGCCCGCGCGTTCCTGTGCCGCCACCGATAGCCGCACCGCATCGTCGGCGTAACTCTGGAACGTCTCATCGGGCAGTCGCCCGGCAAGCCATTCGTGCAGCGCCGACACGAGCCACGCCGGTCGCGGCCAACTGCCGATGCCCATCACCGAGAGTGGCTTCAGTGTGAATTGCGAATCGAACTGCGGCAGTTCTGCGATCGGCTGCGACGGTATCGAAGATCGAGCCAGCGATCCCACCTTACGGATGAGGTAACTGCGCACATCGCCGTTGCGGGTGCGCGAGATTAATTCGTTCCCCGTGAGCCGCGACCACGAGGGCAAATCGTCTTCGACGGTGGCATCGGTCGAGCGTACTTCTAGAAACTGACCGGCGCGGAGCGGGTCGATATGCTTGCGAATCAGCAACAGCAAGCCATTGCCGCAATCGAGGCTCCCGCCATCGAATTGCACGTGCGATGCGAACGGATGTTTCGCGTTCCAGTCGGTCATAGTGATGTCAATTATACGGGTCGCGGAAGACGCGGAGTGGCGTGCGGAAATCGACCGAGTATAGGAATTCGCGTTCGGTCGTCTTTCCCTTTTTGTCTTTGATACTGAGCTTCGTACGAAAGCTGACGACCTTCGGGTCGGCCGTCTCGGTGGCGAGGATCGCGTATTCGACTAACTCGTTGGCCTTCCTCAAGTCTTCGGAAAACTCGATCGATTCGGGACGAGATTTGAGCGTCTCGATGGGTTCTTTGTTCTTCCACGAATCGAGTGACGCCACGAGCGCCTGCTTGCCGCGTGCGATTTCATCGTCGGTGTGCGTGGCTTTGCCGCAACCTGCGAGCGCGACCATCGCCAAGAGTGTGCAACTGCGAATCATGAAAAACCTTCACGGTCAGTACGAGATACTCGGGCAACCATCGCTCATGAACTCGACGAGCTTCGCGCCGCCGACGATCACCGCACCGGGCACCAATGCCGTATCATCGAGCTTTCGTTTTTTGAAGCACGGCGAACAAACGTAGATTTTGCCACCTGCTGCCGCGAAGTTTGAGAGTAGGTCTTTGAGTGCCGCGAAACCGTCCTCAGCAACGGCATCGGCGATTCCCTTTACCGCCAGATGCACCGCTTCCGTACTCAGGAAAACGACCGTGTCTTTGTCCGATGCGACGGCCGCATTCGCGACGACGAACGCCACGGTGGCGCGGTCGGGGCTTTCGGGGCCGCAAGTCAGACTGACGCAGTATTTTCCGGGCATCGGTTAAGTTCCTTTACGCTGGATCACATACATCGGGTGTTTTCCCGACACCAACGTGTGGCCACACATTCGGCACCATGCCGGAATATCTTCGGGGGCCGCAGGGTCGGTCGCACGTACGTTGATTAAACAACCCGCGGGCAAATTCGCCAACCGCAACCGCAACGCGAGCACAAGCTCACCGCATGCCATATCGCCCGCATCCCAGTCTCCAGTAGCGTCTGGCGAATCGACCGCGACACTCGGTGCTGACGGGTTATTGTTCGGCAAGTGTTCGCAACGCTCGGCTTCTTGCCAAGCCTGCCAGTAGCATGCTTTGCGTTTGATGTACTCGTAAAGTTGCGCGTGGAGTTCGGTCACATCGCGTTCGAGTCGCTTTCCCAGACAGGTCGAACATCGCGGGGCGTTTTTGAATCCGAGTGCAATGTTTCGCACGGCATCTTGTGGCGAATATCGGCACGCACAATCGGTGCAAGCCCCACCAACGAGTCGCCGAAACTCGCGGAGCGTCGCACCGGCTTCTTCGCTTTCATCGGTGTCATCATGCATCGCTGTCCCTCACTATGGTCGCATTATAGGTATGCTTCACATCTCTATCCGACGTGGTCCGTCTCGGACGAACATCGGAAAATCGAGAATGAGCCTTTCCAGGTGCGACGCGGATCGGATACACTTCAATCACTGCCGGTAAACCTCTCACGGTTTCATTTTTTGAGGATCGTATTGTGCCAAGCAATCGACACCATACTTCGCACGTCGGATCGACGGCGCAAAACCTGCTCGCACCCGCACCTGGTAGCGGCATCCACGTTGGCTCGCGGCGCTGGTTTCTCCAAGCGGGTTTAACGAGTGTCGCAGGACTGTCCCTGGCGAGCGTGTTGCGGCTTCAGGCGGCGAATCCGAGTTCGCAACGCGACCCGAAATCGGTGATCCTGTTCTGGTTGTCGGGCGGCCCGAGCCAGATCGATACGTGGGATCCGAAGCCCGACGCACCGCCGGAAATTCGCGGGCCGTATCAGAGCATCGCTACGAGTGTGCCGGGCGTGCGCTTCAGCGAGCACCTACCGCGGCAAGCGAAGATGATGCACAAATTTACGGTGATTCGCTCGGTCGATTGTTCGTCGAGCGATCACACGCCGATCACGCTCCAGGCGGGCAACCCCTACGCGCGGCGAACGAACAACGGACAAGACGGTGGCGGCTTTCCGTCGATGGGATCGGTGGCCGCCAAGTTTCACGGCCCGAACGCACCCGCGATGCCGGCCTTCGTCGGTTTGGCCGATTCGTGGAAGGCCGACATCTGGGGGGCCGGGCACCTCGGCCACAACTTCGAGCCGGTGAAAGGCAACGAGCTTCCTGGCCGACTGTCACTGACTGCGGGCGTCGATTTGCCGCGGTTGCAAGATCGTTCTTCGCTAAGGCAGCAGTTCGACACGATGCAAAAAGAGATGGATTCTGAAGCGCAAATGCAGAGCGTCGACCGTTACGCGGGTATGGCGATGGACATGGTCGTATCGCAGGCGGTACGGCAGGCGTTCGATTTGAATCGCGAATCGGACAAAGTCCGAGAGTCGTATGGTCGCACGAGTATCGGCGAAAAAGCATTGCTGGCACGGCGATTGGTCGAAGCGGGGACGACGTTCGTGACGGTCAGCGGGCGCTGGGGCTACTTCGATCATCACGGCGACAATGTCCCGCCGTGGGGCGGCATCCAGAAGGGCCTGACGCCGATTTTGCCAACGATCGATCGCACGCTGACGGCGCTCATCGAAGATCTGGAAACGCGCGGCCTGCTCGATTCGACGTTGATCCTTATGCTCGGCGAATTCGGGCGATCTCCCGTGTTGACGAAAGACGCCGGCCGCGAACACTGGCTCCCCGTAATGTCGATGTTGATGGCTGGGGGCGGTCTGAATCACGGCCAGGTCATCGGCAGTACCGACTCGAAAGGCGGCACGATCAAGAGCCGCAAAGTGATTCCCTCCGATCTCGCCGCCACGGTGTTCCAGCACCTCGGGATACCGCTCGACACGAACTGGTTGAACCCGCAAGGTCGGCCAATCCCCATCATCGCGGATAATGGCAGACCGCTCACCGAACTCGGGTGATGTCAAATCCTCACTTCCGAATCCGGATCTCGTAACTGCGATTTTTCGCCGCATCGCCGGGCGATGGGTGCCCGCCCGTTAGCGTTGCGGTGTCGGCTTTGACCACGTACGAGAATGGTTTGCCTGTAACGGGATCGAGCGGGATCGGCAGTTTGATCGCGTCGAGCGTTGCGGGGAGTTTCCCGCCGTTCTCGAAGGCATACATGCGTATCGCTTCGATCACACGCAAATACTCGACTCGCTGTTGGATTCGCATTCGATATTGTATGACTATCACCATTGCCGGCATGAAAATCGGCGCAAGAACGAGATCTTTCTTCTGCTTTTGCAGTTCTGCATTCTCTATAAGAAGTCCTAACAGGGCTTGATGGGGAGGCAGATTGACCCATTTGAGAAATTCGTCGCGATACTCATCCATCCGATACAGATCGTCTGTGACGGTCACTTGCAAGCCGGACATTTGTTTCACAAGTGTTGGCTTCATGCCGAACTGGATGAGCCGTTCGCGGGCGACTGCGAGACGCTTGGTATCGACGGACCAGAACGCATAGCGAATCGACGGTTTTTCCAGCACTCCTTCACCGTAACGGGCGAGATCGCTGATGTCGTCGATGACCTTGTACATCTCTTTGTCGGTGAGAATTTCCGTGGCATTCAGAATCGACTTGAACTGCTCGGAAACGAGGAGTCGCTCGCCTTGTCGGGCTTGACGCAAGTCGAGCAACGGTGAAGGAAGATCGCTAAGCGACCAATACAAGTTCGGACATCCGGGCTGCGCGATCATCTCCTGAATCGCATCGATCGCCATCGCTTCAATCGCGAAGCCGACAAACGAACCGACATACGTTGGATGCGATTCCAGGGTCTGCGCGAGTGAAAACAGTGTTTGCAGCGAACGCAGTGCAGCGGGGAAGTCATTGATCGCGATTTCGCCACGAACTCGCGTTTTCAGCACTTGGCCAAGTGATCGGCATTTCTGCGCGTCGGGTAACAGCGTTTTGATGCCATCGCGTCGCATGAAGTAACCGAGTTGCCAATCGCTTCGCGTCATCCGGGCGGCATCGTACATGTCGCGCAATACCAGATTTCCGCCTTCTTCATTGGTGCCCATCGGCAGTTCGGATAACGGTAGTAAATTTAGTTTCTCTCGGCGTTCGGATTGCTCGAGCCCGAAGAACTTGTCCTGTTCCATGAAGCAGCGAAGGAACATTTGCACACGGTTGCCTTCGATCGAGTCGCGGTACTCGGGCAACAGATAATACTTTGATACGGGCTTCGGCGCGGCGGTCGGGCTGATGGTCATGGTGTACGTCACCTTGCCATCTTTCGGTTCGACGATCGGTTGTGCCGTGGCCGTTGCGGCCACGATGGCGATCATGGTGAGTGCGTAGAACTTCGTCACTGTTTGCTCCCGTTCGGGTTGAGAAAATCGAGGTTCGGTCGGTGTCCATCCGCCAGGTTCCAAATCGTCGT
>JAYSKW010000671.1:0-8157 GCA_043726085.1 Limnoglobus sp. | reverse complement strand
TGGCAGAATCGCGACGATCAATTGCACATGGTGACGGCCGACGTGGCGCAGGTTTTCCTCGGCATTCGATTACAGTGCGCCAAGTGCCACCACCACCCGTACGAGCGTTGGGGGCAGGCGGACTACTACGGCCTCGCCGGGTTCTTTACCCGGCTCGGGCGGAAGAACTTCGGCCAACCGCCGCCGTACTTTGCGTCGGCCACGCCGACGACCGGCGAGAAGGATCCCCTGACGGGCAAGGTGCCGGAGCCGAAGTACCTCGATGGCATCGCGCCGAAGTTCAGCAGCGAAGACGACCCGCGACACGCCCTCGTCGACTGGATGGCCAAACCCGAAAATCCGTTCTTCGCGAAGGCGATGGTCAACCGGCTCTGGGGGCACTTCCTCGGCCGCGGGCTGTACCACGAAGTCGACGATTTGCGCGAAACGAACCCGCCATCGAACCCCGAACTGCTCGAGTATCTCACGAAGGAATTCATCGCGCACAAGTTCGACACGAAGCACCTGATCCGCACGATCGTCAACAGCCGCGTCTATCAATTGTCGTCGAACCCGACCGATCAGAACAAATACGACCAACAGAACTTCGCACGCTTTTACGCGCGTCGCCTCCCGGCGGAAGTCTTCCTCGATGCCGTCAACACCGCCTGCGGCACGAAGGGCAATTTCAACGGAATGAGCATCCACGCGCGGGCCGTGGACCTGCCGCACGAAGGTTTCGGCTCGTACTTCCTCGATACCTTCGATCGGCCGAAACGAGTCACCGTCTGCGAGTGCGAACGATCTTCGAGCGCAACGCTCGGGCAAGTGTTGCTACTGGCGAACTCGGAGGAAATCGAAAACAAGATCGGCGACGGCAACGGTCGCGTGGCCAAGTTCATCAAGGACAAAACGACCGCGAAACAAGCGATCGAAGAGATCTATTTGGTATCGCTCGGCCGCAACCCCACGACGACGGAGATCAACCGCAGTCTCGCGCACATCCAGCAATCGAAAGACCAAAAGAAGGGCCTCGAGGATGTGACGTGGGCGATTTTGAACAGCAAGGAGTTTATGTTCAACCGGTGATAAACGTCACGTTGGGGTATGAGTCGAATTGGTGCGCTCGCGTTTGGCGGGCTGACGCTGCGGGGATGCAAGAGATAAGTTACTATTGAACAGAACATCCGGATTCGACGAGGAAATAGTCATGGCCGAATTAACACTCGAATCGCTCGCAAAGCGAGTCGAAGAACTTGAGCGAAAGCTGGCCGAAGGTGTGACGCCCAAGAAAGATTGGCGGAGCACTGTCGGCATGTTTGAAGGCAGCGAATTCATGAAGCAGGTGGACGCAGAGGGAGCAGCGATTCGCGAAGCAGATCGAAAAGCTGCTGCACGCGAGGGGCGCTCAGAATGATTCTCCTGGACATGTATTATGCTTCGATTTGAAAACTGGATGGCTTAACCGCGAACCGAAGTCTTCAGGATCACACAATGCTCACACTGAATTCCCGTCGTTCCTTCTTGCAGGTCGGTGCGTTGGCGTTTGGCGGGCTGACGCTGCCGGGGTTGCTGAAGGCGCGTGCGAATGGCGTGGCTGGCAAGAACAAGAAATCGATCATTCTCATTTGGCAGGCAGGCGGGCCTTCGCACCTCGACATGTACGACTTGAAGCCGAACGCGCCGGCCGAAGTGCGCGGCGAGTTCAAGCCGATTGCCACCAACGTGACGGGTATCCAGATCGGCGAATGTCTGCCGAAACAAGCCAAGATCATGGATAAACTCGCCATCGTGCGCTCCGCGTTCCACACGAACGCGGGCCACGGTATGGGTTCGCAATGGATGCTCACCGGCTATCAGCCGACCATCGAAGTGAGCGATAATATTTTCCCTTCGACCGGCTCGGTGGTGGCCAAAATGAAGGGGCCGAACCTACCCGGAATGCCCGCGTACGTCAACCTGCCGCGGATGCTGGGCCTCGGGAAAGCCGCGTACCTCGGGGCGTCGTACAACCCGTTCGCGCCCGATAACGATCCGAATTCGCCGAACTTCCAGGTGCGGAATCTGAAGATGCCGGGGCGCGTCGATGCCAACCGCCTCGAGCGCCGCAAGGAGCTTCTGCAAGACCTCGACACCATTCGACGCGACATCGACACGAAGGGCGATCTCGTCGGCCTCGATACGTTCTATCGCGATGCGATGGAGATGGTGACGAGCGCGAAGGCCCAGCAAGCGTTCGATGTCTCGAAGGAGTCCCCGAACTTGCGCGATCGCTACGGCCGCAACGATCTCGGCCAAAGCTGCCTACTCGCACGGCGGCTCGTCGAAGCGGGGGTTTCGTTCGTGACGGTGCAAGCGGGCGGCGGTTGGGACACGCACTCCGACAACTTCAAACAACTCAAAAACCGGCTGCTGCCGCAGTTCGATTCGGCCGTGACCGGGCTGGTCGAAGACCTCCACGATCGCGGTTTGCAAGACGATGTGCTGGTAATGGCGATGGGGGAATTCGGCCGGACGCCGAAGATCAACGGCGGGGCGGGCCGCGATCACTGGCCGGGTGCGATGTCGATTCTGTACGCGGGTGGTGGGCTGAAAATGGGCCAAGCGATCGGCTCGACGAACGCGCTCGCCGAGTACCCGACCACGAAACCATACACGCCCGGTTGCGTGCTTTCGACCATGTACCACGTACTCGGCATCGACCACCATCACTCGTTTTACGACCACGCCCAACGACCGATGCCGATCCTCAGCGAAGGCGACCCGATCCCCGAACTCATCGGATAAACCGCCTCATGACGCGTTCCGCAATCCGGCCCACCCGCTGCCACGGGTGGGCTTTGTTCTGCCTGGCATTTGCGGCGGTCGTCGCCCGTGCCGATCTCCCATCGCCTCGGCTCGACCGCATCGCGCCACTCGGCGCGGCGGCAGGTTCGACCGTCGAAATCGCGATTCTCGGTGCGGACATCGACGACGCCAAAACGATGATCTGCGACTCGCCGGGCATCACCGCGAAGTTCGTCAAGGAACGCACGTTCGCCGTCAGCGTGGCTGCAACGGTCGAAGCGGGCACCTACGATTTGTGGTTCGTCGGCAAGTTCGGCATCACGAATCCGAGGCTGTTTGCCGTGTCGCGCGGGCTGCAAGAACTCGCCGAGAAGGAGCCGAACGACGAAGCCGCAACGGCGCAACTCGTTCCACTCAACTGCGTCGTCAACGGCACGTCGGACCAAAATCGCGAGGATTGGTTTCGCTTCCCCGCGAAGAAAGGGCAACGCATCGTGATCGAGTGTCAGTCCGGCGTGCTCGATACGATGCTCGATGCGAACCTCACACTCAGTTCGGCCAACGGCAAATTGATCGCCTCGAACGGCGACTACAACGGCCGCGATCCACTGATCGATTTCGTTGCCGATGCCGACGGCGAATATCTCGTCAATCTCTTCGACCTGTCGTATCGCGGTGGGCACCCGTATCGGCTAATCCTCGCGGATCGCCCGCACGTCGAGAACGCCTTCCCGCGTGCCATCCAGATGGGGAAACCGACGCCGGTGACGTTCTACGGGCGCAACCTCGGCAGCGCTGCGAAGACGTCGAAGTGGTTCGCGAACGACCTGCCGCTGAGTGAATACACCGAGACGATCACCTTGCCGGCCAGCGCATTCGAGCGAGGTCCGTACCGATTCTTCGACCATCCGACCGGGCATAGCGTCCTGCCGACGGCGGCGACGTGTACGCTCGTCGGCCAACAGCTTCGACCGAAATGGCCCGATGCCGCCACGAACGGCGTACCCATCTACGTGACTGACACTCCAGTGACACTCGAAGTCGAACCGAACGACACGGCGGAGATGCCGCAACCGATTACTTTGCCCGCCGTGGTGGCGGGGCGGTTCGATAAAGAGCGCGATGCCGACTGGTACGAGTTCACCGCCAACCAAGACGGGCCGCATTATTTCGAGGTATTCAGCGAGCGAATCGCCGGGCGGGCCGACCCGTATTTGGTGGTGACCGACGACAAAGGCAATCGCATCGTCGAACTCGACGACTTCGGCCACCGGATGCTCGCGTTCGATGGCCACCTGCGCGACCCGGTCGGCACGGCCAGTTTGAACAAAGGGAAAAAGTACCGAGTGTTGGTGCAAGATCGCTACCGTCGCGGTGGGGCACGCTATCAGTACGTGTTGGCGGTTCGCACATCGAAACCCGATTTCTTCGTGGCGGCGATTCACCATCAAAACCCCGGCCCCGGCGGGCTGACACTGCGCCGCGGCGGGGCGAGTTACTGCGATCTCATCGTCCATCAAACCGACGGTTCCAGCGCGCCGATCACGATCGTTGCCGAGGGTTTGCCCAAGGGTGTACACGCGGTGCCGACGACGATCCACGGCACGAACCAGGGCACGATGGTATTCTGGGCCGACGCGGACGCCCTCGAGTTCGCAGACCGAATTACGCTGATTGCCAAGGGTTCGCGCGGCGACACCATCCTGACGCGGGAAGTGCGACCTTACACGCGGGTGAACGGCACGCAAGATTATGCATCGAGCCGCCCGATGCGCGAACTCGCCATCGCAACCATCGCGGAGACGACCCCGTACTCGCTCCAGTTCGCGAAGGAACGCATCGAAGTCGAAGCCGGGAAGACGGTCGAAGTGAAGGTGCAACTCGACCGAAAATGGCCGGACTTCAAAAGTCGTGTCAACCTACTGTCACACGCATTGCCCGGCCCGATCCAGATGGCGAATGTCAGCATCGCCGAAGGGAAATCGGAAGTGGTCGTCGCGTTCGACATTCAAGCCGGTGCCCGTGCGGGTGACTATACGCTGTCAGTCCTCGGTCAGTCGCAGGTGCCGTACCAGAAAGACGCAAAAGCGGCGAAAGCGAACTCGCTGGTGACGATCCCCTCGCGGCCGATTACGATTACGGTTCTGCCCGCGAAGAAACCTTAACCGCACGGTGACCCATGTTCACGGATGAAACCCGACGCCGCGATTTCCCTTCGCTCGAAGGGATCACGTACCTCAACTCGGCCGCCGAAGGCATACCACCCTTATCGGTGCGCGATTCGCTACTGGCGTACTTCCGCGACAAACAACACGGCATGGATGGTCGCATCCCGCACGCCGCCGAATGGGACGCGACCAGGGAACTCGTCGCCCATTTCTACGGGCTGACGGCGGCGGAGATCGGCCTCTGTTCGTGTTCGTCCGAAGCGTACAACCTCGCAGCGATGGCGCTGAAACTGCAAGCGGGCGATGAGGTCGTCATCAACGATCTCGATTTCCCCGCAGGCGTGTCGCCGTGGTTGCAACCGAGTTGCGCGGCGATCGTGAAGCTGTGGCGGAACCGCCAGGGTGGCTTGCGCACCGACGATCTGATTCCGCTCCTCGGGCCGAAGACGCGGCTCGTCACCGTTTCGTTGGTGAGCTTTTACAACGGGTTCACGATCGATCTGCCCGAAGTGATCGCCGCCATTCGCAAGCATTCGCCGGCGCTGATTGCGGTCGACGTGACGCAGGCACTCGGACGAATCCCACTGAACCTCACCGATGTGGATTTAGTCGTCAGCAGTACGCACAAGTGGATTCTCGCTTCGCACGGGGGCGGCCTCGTCGGCGTGCCATCGTCGCGCGCCGCACAGTGGACCGTGCCCGCAGGCGGTTGGTACCACCTCGAAGATGCCTTCGGCGCGAACCGTTTCGAGCGCGCGGTCAGCAAGCCGGGCGCGAGTAGTTTCAGCGTGGGGATGCCGAACTACCCGGCGGTGTACGCGATCCGCGCGGGGTTGGAGTACATCCGTCGCGTCGGCGTCGAAGCGATCGACCGCCACGCCCGCCCACTGGTGATGCATTGTTTGAACGAACTGAAAGCGCTGCCAATCGAGTTGCTCACACCGATCGAACCGGAGCGAATCGCGGGCATCGTCGCGTTCCGTCACCCCGCCGCCGACGCGATCCAGAAGCAACTGCACGCGAAAAACATCCACGTGATGGCGAGCGCCGGCCGCGTCCGCATCGCGATTCACGGCTACAACACCGCCCGCGATGTCGAGCACTTCCTACGCGAATTGCGGGTTGTGCTGAACGAGGTGTAACCAATCACTTCGCCTGTGCGGCCAATGGCTTGCCGAACGATTCGGGCATTTTGTTCTTGTCGAATAATAATGGCATGAGCAGCAACATCGTCGGTAACCCGAGTGCCACGGCTAGCCCGAAGGCGTGTCCCGGTGTGAACCGCAACACCGCCCACAATACGAGTGTCCAGACGGCGTAGTGCAACAGATTCAGACCGAGCGCCGCCCAGAGTGCCCCGCGACTCGGCGCGAACACCGCACTCGGGTTGTTCGACTGACCGAATTCGATGTACCGCCGTCCGCCGACTTCCTTGAACAGCCGATTCGAGCCGCTCTTGTACTTCCCACTCGCGTCGAGGTCGGCATCGTAGCGCACCGCTTTCTCGCCGTCATTCACCGCCACCGCCACGACCACGTAATCGGCGGTCGTCATGTTGAACGACTTCGTGGTATCTTTGGTGTCCAGGTAGCGATCGCCCTGTTTTTTGAATGCGGCCGTCGTTTCGCGGTACTGGCCTTTGTCGTCTTTGGTGCCGCCGCGCCGGATCGCCTCGAACGAATCGAACGGGTGCGAACTGGTCGGGTTGAACTCGAAGAAGGTGCCGTAGCGATCTTTCGACTCGGCTCGCGTGTTGACGAACACCCAGAATGTGAGAAACCCGCCGACGAGCAACCCCGCGATCAACCCACGAATGGCGAGTTTGTTCGCCGGTTCGTTGTAGACATATGCCTGCAAGAATCGGCTACCGCCCCAGAACAGCGCGAACAGCGCCACGGTCAGGGTCGCAAACGTCACAACGAGCATCGTTCCAGGTGTCACGCAGATCTCCGATGAAGTGTACTGCGTTCATCCTAAGAAAAACCACCACCCAAGAAAGCCCCGCGATGGTCGTCGCTGAGCTTTGGGACGATTCACTCACGATGTGATTGCGAGATCGGGGAATACGCCAATCGCGGTTTTGTCGTATCGCTCGGCATGCGTTTCGGGTGAAATGGTACGCACTGCCTGCCTTCCTTTCACTCGGGTGATCGTTATGCGCTCCCTTCTTGCCGGTTTGCTCTTCGTCGTGACCGTGCCTGCGTTCGCTCAAACGTCGTTCCCGATGATTACCCATGCCATGCCCGTGGCGGTTCAGCGCGGCACCACGGCGGAAGTCACCGTCGAGGGGCAGATGAACTTCGCCGGCGCGTACAAGGTGTTGATCGATGGCACCGGCGTTGCGGTTGAAGTACTTCCCGCCAAGCTGAAAGACCCGAAAGCGATCGCGAAGTCCGTCGTGCTGAAAATCAAAGTCGAAGCGAATGCATCGATCGGTGTGCGCGAGTTCCGCATCGCCAGCACGCTCGGGATTTCATCGCTCGGCCAACTGCTGATCGTCGACGATCCTGTCGTTCTCGAAGCGCCGAGTATGGCGGGCAAACTGCAAGCGATACCGGTGCCGTGCGTTGTCTGCGGGCGGATCGAGGCGGCCGAGAACGTCGATTCCTACACCTTCGTGGCGAAGATCGGGCAGGTGATTTCGTGCGAAGTGTATGCGGCGCGCATTCAGGATAAAATTCACGATTTGCAGAAGCACGCCGACCCGCTCGTTTCCGTGATCGACAGCACGGGCCGCGAAGTGACCGCCAGCGACGATGGCTACTACGCCGACCCCGTGCTGAGCTTCACGGTGCCAAAGGATGGCCAATACACCTTGCAGATTCGCGACGCAAAATACGACGGCGACCCGCGATGGGCGTATGCATTGTGCGTGACGGATCGGCCCTACGTGACGCACGCGTTCCCGCTCGGCATCACCGCTGGTGCGACCGTCGATATCGAACCCGTCGTACTGGGATCGAAGACCGTGTCGAAGTGGCGATTCACCGCCCCCTCGGTAGCCGGGATCCACGGCGTGACGTTTCAACCGACCGCGAACGGCCCATCGACGAACCTCGTGCCGATCGTGGCGACGCGACTCAAAACGATGCTGGAAATCGAGCCGAACGACACGCCGAAAGACGCGACGCGGATCGTGTTGCCTTGCGGTGTCAACGGCCGCATCGGCAGCAAACGCGACCTCGATTTCTTCGCGTTCACGGCCACAAAGGGCAAGGTCATC
>JAYSKW010000670.1:0-5024 GCA_043726085.1 Limnoglobus sp. | reverse complement strand
GGGCGAATCGTACGGGATGCCTTGCACCATCAGCATCGCGCCGAGGTTCGCGTAACCGAGGCCGAGCGTGCGGAAATCGTACGACTTCTGCGCGACCGGCACGCTCGGGAATTGTGCCATATGCACGCTGATTTCGAGGATCAGCGCCCAGATTCGCACAGCGTGTTGATAGCCTTCGATGTCGAACGTGTTCGTCGCAGTCGAGAAGAACCGCAACAGGTTGATCGACGCTAGATTGCACGCGGTATCGTCGAGGAACGCATACTCGCTACACGGGTTCGTCGCGTTGATTCGGCCATCGACGGGGCAGGTGTGCCACTCGTTGAAGGTCGTATCGAACTGTATGCCGGGGTCGGCACAACTCCACGCGGCAAAGGCGATTTGGTCCCACAAGTCGCGGGCTTTCATCGTCTGTTTCGGCTTCGGCGCACGTCCCTCTTTGACGGCGCGTTCCTTTTCGGTGCGAAAGTACGTGTGCCACGGGCCGTCGTTTTCAACCGACTTCATGAACTCGTTCGGGATGCGAACCGAGTTGTTACTGTTCTGCCCGGAGACGGTGTAGTACGCCTTGGAAGTCCAATCGGTATCGAACTCTTCGATGTCAATGTGCGTGAAACCCTGCTTGGAAAGCTGCACGACGCGGGCGATGTAGTTTTCGGGAATCAGCGAGGCCCGTGCATCGAGAACGGTTTTGCGAAGTGCGGCGTTCTTCGAGGGATCGTACTTGTCGGCGGCAGTTGCGTACGATTGAATCGCAAGCAGAATCGCGTTGAGGTGTTTGTTCATCAACCGCGAGCCGCTGACGAGTGCCGCGACCTTTTGCTCTTCGACGACTTTCCAGTTGATGTACTCTTCAATGTCGGGGTGATCGAGATCGAGGACGACCATCTTCGCCGCGCGGCGGGTCGTACCGCCGCTCTTGATCGCACCGGCCGCACGGTCGCCGATTTTCAGGAAGCTCATCAGGCCCGACGATCGACCACCACCCGAGAGCGGTTCGCCGTCGCCGCGGACGTTCGAGAAGTTGGAACCGGTGCCGCTGCCGTACTTGAAGATGCGGGCCTCGCGGACCCACAAGTCCATGATCCCGCCTTCGTTGACGAGGTCGTCCGACACCGACTGAATAAAGCAAGCGTGGGGTGCGGGCCGTTCGTATGCCGAGGTACTGCGCGTGAGCTCGCCACTGATCGGCTCGACGAAGTAGTGCCCCTGCGGCGGGCCGGAAATGCCGTACGCCCAGTTCAGCCCCGTGTTGAACCATTGCGGGCTGTTCGGGGCCGCCATCTGGTTCGCGAGCATGAAACAGGTTTCGTCGTAGAACGTTCGCGCGTCGGCTTCGGACGTGAAATACTCGCCCTTCCAACCCCAATACGTCCAGCAACCAGCCAAGCGACTGAAGACCTGACGGCTATCGCGTTCGCCGACAATCGGCTCGTCCGCACTAGCAGGTACGCTGCGCTGCAACCACTCCGGCACGCCCTCCTCGGCGACTTTCACGTTGTTCGCGGTGACACCGCCGCGGCGGAAATACTTCTGCGACAAGATGTCGACCGCCACTTGCGACCAACCTTGCGGTACGTGAATATCGTTCATCTCGAATACGACGGAACCGTTCGGGTTCACGATCTTCGAGGCACGCGGAACGAACGTGAGGGCGGCGAATGGGTCCGCCCCCTCCTGGGTAAATCGACGAGAAATCTGCATTGATGTTGCTCAGCTTCTGGGTGGTAATCACTAACGAACCGAACCGAAAACACACTGGAAAGGTCACTGCCAAGTTTAGCTTATGATGACTCTGTTCAACGTAGGCGATCTACACGAAACCCTAACAGTTGACTCACATAACACGCACGATAATCGTTACAGATCGCGCATTCGTTTCAATTCTCAAATCCTTCACTTCGGCGATACGAACGGCAGCGTCAGGCCGGGTTGGTCCTGGTACTTCCCTTTTTTGTCCGCGTAACTGGTACGACAGACTTCGCGGGCTTCGAGGAAAAGGATCTGGGCGATACCTTCATTCGCGTAAATCTTCGCGGGGAGTGGCGTCGTGTTGCTGATTTCAATCGTGATGCGGCCACGCCATTCGGGTTCGAGCGGCGTGACGTTCACGATGATACCGCAACGCGCGTACGTCGACTTCCCCACGCAAATCGCGATGATATTGCGGGGAATATCGAGATATTCGACCGTTTCCGCGAGTGCGAAGCTGTTCGGCGGAATGATGCACTCGTCGGCTTCGACGTCCACGAACGATTTCGGATCGAACTTCTTCGGGTCGACGGTGCTACCCCAGACGTTCGTGAAAACCTTGAAGTGGCGGTCGACGCGCACGTCGTAGCCATAGCTGGTCACGCCGTAGGAAATGACGCCGGGCCGATGCTGTTGCGGGGCAAACGGCTCAATTTTGATCTGCTTTTCGATGAGCCAATCGGGTAACACGCTCATATTCAGTTGCCTTTTCGCAGACGGGTTTTCGACTGTGTCAGCGTATGAGAAAAGACGATAAGCGACAAAAGGTACTGTCGAAACGCGACAGCAAAACGATACCTCCCCGTGTGAAGGTTTGACCTCAGATTGTAAAGATGGGTTCAGATCGAATCGCGTTCCGGTTCTGGCACCGCTTCTATCGCTTCGGTGCATACAATCCTTAGAGTCGCGAACGATACGTTTCCTGGCACTCAAGGTAGGTACTGCGATGAACGCAGCGATTGCTTCGACGCTCCTTCTGAGCATGATGCCTTCGATCCAACTGCCGATCGGCTTCTGGCAGGTTTCCCCCGCCAACCGCGTCACCGTCGATGGCGAAGCGGTCGAGATGAAGATCGTCAAAACCCGTGCCGCAGTCATTATCCACGGAATGCAATTATACCCGATACGCCCGGAAAAGGCAGCGAAGCCGCAACAGCACGATTACCAGATGCCGAAATCGCTTCTGGTCGAAGCGCTTGCGCCCGATTTTGACGTTTATTCACTCAGTTATGCGCAGACCATCACCGTCGATGGCATTTCCGTCAGCGAGGGCGTGCGGTCGAACATCGAGAAACTCCGTGCGGCGGGGTACAAGGAAATCGTACTCATCGGCCACAGTGCGGGTGGCATGATCGCGAGGCATTTCGTCGAACGTTACCCGAAAAGTGGCGTCACCAAAGTGATCGAAGTCTGTGCGCCGAACCTCGGATCGGAGTTCGCAACGATCAACCTCGGGTTACCGAAACTGCAGATCCCGATCATCAAATCGCTCGACCCCAAAACGCGAACCAACATCAGCGAGTATTCCACGCCGCTATCGAAGGAGATCGAGTTCGTTTGCGTCGTCTGCAAAGTCCGCGGCATTCCCAGCGATACGCTCGTCGGCCTCGATAGCCAATGGCCCATCGACTTGCAAAAGCAAGGCATTCCTGCGGCGCTCGTGGCCATCAATCACTTCGACGCGATGAAGGCGAGCCACTCCGTGAACCTGATCGGCGAGCTGGCCCGCGAAAAACTCGTGCGTTGGACGCCCGAACAAGTCGAGACGGGTCGCCAAATCTTGTTCGGCCGCGAAGCTGACATGGCCGCGATTAAGAAAGCCGATGTGCGCGAGCGACCGCTACTGAAACTCCTCGGCAAAAAGCTCGCGGATCGTTAAACACCACCCTCAATTCGAGAATCATTCATGGCATTTTGGCTATTCAAACAAGAGCCGGACGAGTTCAGTTACGACGACCTCGTTGCGGCGGGAAGCACAACGTGGGAAGGCGTGACGAACGCGCTCGCCCAGAAGCACCTGCGTGCGGTGACAGTAGGTGATCGCGTGTTCCTTTACCACACGGGCAAGGAAAAGTCGGTCGTGGGGATTATGGAAGCCGTCGAATCGCACGTCGATCCGGACAACGAAAAGTTCACGATCGTGACGGTGAAACCAATCCGGAAGCTGAAGACGCCCGTGACGTTGGCGGACATCAAGGCGGATGCGAGATTTGCCGCGTGGGAACTCGTGCGGATCTCGCGGCTGTCGGTGATGCCAGTGCCACCGGAGTTATGGAAAGCAATCGAAGCGATGGGAAAATGAAAAACGCCCAGCAGTTTCCTGCCGGGCGTCTTGGTTCAGGCGGCCGTCGCAGACAGTCGCCCGTCATGCAGTGGTCAGGACGACCCTACCTCTGAACCTTGAAAACTATGACTGATCAAGTGATCACCCCCTTATATTTCGCGTTTACTTACATCGCCCGTAATAGTGTTTGAGCGTGCAAGCCGTTAGTTCGTCGTGCCACGGTCGCACGACCCACACCAGAATAATAGACAGCGTTTCGGCGGAGGGGAAGAGATTTTTCGCGACACGGCCATTTTTTATGCGAAAATCGTGTCACTATGGACCACGATCAACGATTCAAAGAGATGATTCGCCTGTTCTTCCCGGAGTTCATGAGCCTCTTCTTCGAGACGTACGCAACGGATTTCGATCTCACCTCTCCGGAATGGCTCGACAAGGAAGTGCTGCCGAACCCGCCAGAAGGCGAGCGCCACGTGCTCGATTTGGTTGCAAAACTACGAACGAAACGATCGTCGACCGCAGGCGTGCCGGAAGAGTGTCTCGCGCTCGTTCACGTTGAAATTGAAGCACAAGACCGCACGACCGAGTTGAAGCCACGCTTGCCACGATACTTCTTTCACCTGCACGACAAGCACCGATTGCCGGTGTTGCCGATCGCGTTGTATCTGCGCGTCGGTATGGAAGGCATCGGTATCGACGAAGTGACGATCGACTTCGGTCCACTTCAGGTGATGAAGTTTCAATACTTGTACGTTGGGTTGCGCTCGCTCGATGCGTTACAATACTCTCGTGGCGACAACTGGCTCGGCGTCGCATTATCGGCACTGATGCATGCGAATCGCGACGACTGGCCGCGGATCGGAGCGGATGCGTTACTGAAACTCGCCGATGCCCCGCTCAACGATCAGCAGCGATTTCTTTTGAGCGATTGCGTGCAAGCGTACTTACCGCTCGACGAAGCCGGCCGTGCGACATACGAACGAATCAC
>JAYSKW010000669.1:0-5827 GCA_043726085.1 Limnoglobus sp. | reverse complement strand
CGAACGCGCGGCGGAAGTGCCGGAGATTTCGGGGAAAGTCTACAACGTCGGCACCGGGCGAACCGTGACGGTACTCGACCTCGTGGCGGGGCTGAACGCGATTCTGGGCAAGCGCCTCGATCCAATCTTCACGCCGACGCGCACGGGTGATGTACGATTTTCCAAAGCCGATTTACGTCGAACGAGCGTCGACCTCGGCTACGAAGCGATGGTGACGTTTGAAGAAGGGTTGATGCAAACCGTGAAGTGGTACCTCGAAGAACGCGCCGAATGTAACTCCCGCGAAGCGGTGCGGTGAGTTACTTTTTCACCCGTTTCAGTTTGTCGTACGCCTCGGCTTCGGCGGTGGAAATGATGCCGTCTTTATCGGTGTCGATGCGGTCGAACTCGGCGCGGGTGCCGAGGAATTCGAGCCGCGAAATATCGCCGTCGCCGTTTCGGTCCATCATCTGCATCCAGAGCGGGCCAGCTACTTTTCGCGGTGCGGAAATAATGTTCATCGATGTTGCGTAGTCGGCGTGTAACCACGAACTCGCGCGCCCGAAGCGGATCGATGCCGATGGCTGAATCGCATCTCGCGTGACTTCGGTTCCCGATCCGGGTTCGAGCACGATTAGGCGGTCCCATGCGGTGCGGAGTTCGCGTACGCTCAGTTTGCCGTCGCCGTTTTCGTCCATTAAATGAAACAAACTCGGCGTCCGCGTCGCGAATCCGGCGATCGTCGCGAGGTCGATCGTCGATTGCTGGAGCCGCATATATTTTCCGTACTCCTCGCGGGTCAGTTTGCCATCGCCGTTAAAGTCGGCGGCATCGAAAACGATACGTAGAAACTGAAACTGCTGCCCGCCGATGTCGTCCTCGGTCACGACGGATTTGCCCATCGGATACGTGGACTTCACTTCTTCATCGAGGCGATCGACGACGTACGACGGTGCCGCCCCCGCGTACAAATCGAGCAACTGCCTGCCCACCCGCAACACCAACCGGCCCGCACTCGACGTGCGAATTTCCAACCCAGCAGGCAGTGGCTTCCCCGAGGCATATTGAATCGTCATTTTCCTTCGATCCGCCAAGTCGCTAATGTTGACATTGGCGGTGAAATCCGGTGGCCCCGTTCGCCACAATTCCAACTCGGCCGCAGACAGTTTACCATCGCGGTTCGCGTCGAAACGGTCGAACGTCTCCTTGTCGAAGCCAATCTCTTTTTGTGTCAGGAACGCATCCTTGTTCGCGTCGTAACGTCTCAGCAATTGTTGCACGATCGTTGCGGGGATCGCCTTACGAAAGAGTTGCAAGTCGCTGGCTGCTTCAGCTGTTGGCGCGTCGTCAGTCGGTACCGGTTTAATAGTCGACGACCGATCCGCGACGCCGAGGTTCAACTCGTTCGGCGATAGGCATTCGTCTTCGTTCTGATCGAGCGAGAGTAAAATCTTCTCCGCGTCGCGCACCTCGCTCTTGGAGAGTTTGCCGTCTTTGTTCAAATCGAGCGCCGCAAAAAGCTGCTCGGTCATCTTGCGATTCGGCGCGCTGTCGATCGAAATCGAACGGGGCTGCACGAGGTCTTCGGCCCCTTCGCGATAATAATATTCGAACTCATTGAAGGACACGCGATTGTCGCCATCGCGATCGATCTCTTCGAGTGTCGGCGGCTGGCTCAGGTTGCGATGTGCGTTCCCGCCAATCAGCGTTGCCATCCCCGCCGCACTGTAAATGTGCTCGATTTCATAGCGATTCAGGTAGCCATCGCGGTCGCGGTCGAATGCCGCGAACAGCGTTTTGAGGTGGTTCCGCCAGACCAGATCGACCGCCACATCATCGACAGTCACATGGATCTGCACGCGGATCGGTCGATCTTTCGCAAAGAAAATGACATCGATTGTGTCGCGGATCGGCGACACCGGTGGTAGCACGAACTTGGGGCGACGCGGTTGAATCGGGGCGATGTCTACCGAGGCGATGCCCGGAACGAACGCATCGCCGCGCGGCCCCGTCGGCCGTGGCAAACCGCGCGATAGCGAACCCGGCGGTTCGGCCATCGCGGTCGCCATGCAGGCAATCATCGCGCAAATTGCACACACAATGCGGGTCACGCGATCACCTCGGTGATCGGTTTCGCTGCTTTATCGACGATGCGAATCGGTCGACCGACGTTCGACATGTTCTGCTTTTCGTGATCGATCCCCAGCGCGCCGCAGACGGTTGCGAGCAGGTCGATGGTCGTCGTCGGGCGGTCTTCGACCGTCGTGCCATCGGCGCTGGTTTTGCCGATCGCCTGGCCGCCTTTGATGCCGCCACCCGCCAACACCGTCGACCACGCATTCGGAAAGTGGTCGCGGCCTTTCGAGCCGTTGATGCGCGGCGTGCGGCCAAATTCGCCCATCCAAACGACGAGCGTCGAATCGAGCAACCCGCGTTCTTTCAGGTCGGTCATCAGCGAACCCCAGCCTTTATCGAGGTGATCGCACTGCTTCTTTACCTGGTCGAAATTGTTGCCGTGCGTGTCCCAACCGCTGAGCGTGACTTCGACGAACGGCACGCCTTTCTCGACGAGCCGCCTTGCCAGCAAGCAGCCCTGGCCGAACAGCGACTTGCCGTAGCGCTCGCGCACTTCCTTTTTCTCTTCGTTCAGGTCGAATGCTTTCCCGGCGGACGATTGCATCAAACGCGTCGCGCGATCGTACGCCGAGACGTGGCTATTGACGATGCTCGTAGGGCGTGTGGTGGCGAAATCGTCGTGCATATCGCGCAAGAGTGACAGCCGGGCGTCAGCATGAGCCGTCGATACGCTTTCGGGTCGGGCGATGTTCTCGACCTTCAACCGACTGCCGATGTCGTCGGCAACGGGTTCCTGGAAATCGTTCGAGGCCCCGACGATGAGGGGCGCATGTTGCGGCCCGAGGAACCCCGGCGTGTTCGGATTGACATCGAAAAACCGGCGCGGCGCGATGCTGACGAAGTTCGGCAACTCGGCTTTCGGGTCGCCGATTTCTTTTGAAACGAGCGAGCCGATCGTCGGGTAATCGATCGGCCCTTGGGGAAGTTGCCCGGTGCGCATCAGGAACGTCGCACGTCCGTGATCGCCTTCTTTCGTAGACATTCCACGCAGAATCGCGAGCCGGTCGCCGAACTTCGCGAGCGTCGGCAGATGCTCGCCGATCTTCAACCCCGGCACGCTCGTTGCGATTTCCTTGTACGGTCCGCCGTTCGCGTGGCCGGGCTTCAAGTCCCAAAGATCGATTGTCGACGGCCCGCCGTTCATCCACAACAGAATGCACGACCGCTTCCGTTTCGGGTCAGCAGCGAGGCTGTTCGCCAGCGGAGCCAGCCACCCCGACACCGACACGCCCACGCTGAGCGCACCCACACGAAAGAACTGCCTGCGAGACGTATCGTGATCGAACATCAGGCTCACCTCTTTTAAGAATTCAAACAACCACGGAATGCTCGGAAATCACGGAAAAGAAAACAAGTAAAACAGTTGGTACTTTAATTCGAGTTTGATCTCTATTCTTTTCCGTATAGTCCGTGTTTTCCGTGGTGAATTCATGTCTTTTAGTCTAATGGTTGAACAAAAACTCCGTGCTGTTCAGCAATACCCACATCACGTCTGCGAGGGCTTTGGCTTTATCGCCGGATGGGCCGCCGCGATCGACGTAGCTGGCGAACTTTTCGCGTTCTTCTGCGGTTGGGCTTCGGCACACTACGGCACGATAGAGCGCGTCGATTCGCGTTTCCGTCGTCAGGAACGGTGCATCGACGATTGCGGTCAGCGTCTGGCCGGTTTTAATCGTCGTTTGTTGGGCCATCTCGGTTCCGTTCATCATCATCAACGCTTGCAGAATCGAGGTCTGCGATTCGGTCGCCTTCCCGCCGGTTGGGAACTGCTTCGCGAATCGGCCACGCGGTGTCTGTGCCTGAACGTCGAAGAACACGGGGTCCATGGTCGCGTCGTTCGGCATACCGGTGGCGGTGAGGAAACTATCGTAGATTTGCGCGCCGCTCAGCCCTTTCATTGCCATGCGGGCGAAGCGTCGCGGGTCGTTCTGCGTCGGGTGCGTGAGCTTGCTCGTTAGCTGATACGGCTTGCTGCGGACGATTGCACGAATCAGCACGCGGTTGTCGAATCCGCTTTCGGCGAAGCCTTTTGCGAGTTCGTCCAGGAGTTCGGGGTGGCTCGGTGGGTTGTTGTCGCCGGGTTCGTCAATCGGGTCGATCAAGCCGATACCGAAGAAGCGCGCCCACATGCGATTGGCTAAATTGCGTGCGAAGTACGGGTTCTCCGGCGAGGTCAGCCAGACGGCCAGTTCCTGGCGGGGCAAGCGTTTTGCGTTCCATTCGGGGAACGTGCCATCGAAGTACGTCGCGATGATGGTGTTTTCGGTATTCGGAATCGTGATCTGGTTTTTCTCGAACTGCGGCGGCAGCGGGCCGACGAAACTCGGTGCCACCGCGGGAAGTGGTGAGAACTCGCCGAAGAAGGCGGCGAGTTGCCAGAATTGCTCCTTCGTGTGAAGTGCGAACGGGTGATCGTGGCACTGGGCGCATTCGAGTTTCACACCGAGAAAGACACGGCTCACCGATGCCGCGAGTTGATCGGGGCGTACCTCGTTGGCGGTGTAATAGTTCAACAATTGTTGCGATTCCGTATCGCCGTCGGCCATTTGCCCGTTGCGAAAGCGCACTGCCGCACCATCGCCGAGTTTCACCGATAACAGTCGGCGGACGACTTCGCTGGCCGGCGTGTTTTGCCGGTAGCGTTCGCGAAGCCACAACTCGACGCTCGTGCCGAGGAAAATGAAGCGGATATCGGTCTGCGTTTGCGGCAGCCATTCGTTGCGAGTACCAGACGCGAAGTGCCTGGCGTGCGCCGGCATGTTCAGTAACTTCTCGACCAACTTCGCCCGTTTGTCCAAAGATTTGTCGTCCGCGAATTCCGTGAGTTCGCCAACTTTCGGGATGCGGCCGATGATGTCCAGATAGACGCGGCGTGCGTATTCCGAATCGTCCGCCACCGCCGCCGGTTTGAGATTGTGCGAAAGCCAATCGCTCTCGATCCGGCGATCGATCGCTGCGACCATCTGCTGAACGCGGCGTTCGACCGCGACCGCATCTTCGGCGTTCGTAGCGGGAACGACAGATGCGAACAGCAGTAGCAAAACGAACGAATCGCGACGAATCATGGCGTTACCTCACGGTCCGCGTCTCAGATATGGCTTCCGATAATCTAACGTATCGCTACACCCGCGCCGAGCAACAATCTGCGAGCTTCTGAAAGAACGACGCCGCCGGAGGATGTGCATTTCACGCCGATGCAAAATGGCTCGCCGCTACAAACGTGTCAGCATGAACTCGCGATCTCATCTCGTATCTCTTTTGTAAGACGTTCGACAATACGTCTGTAGGTTTCTCCTTTGAAACCTACGACGCTACGCTCTTTTTTAGTTGGCAAGTGGATGACGCGAACGAACGTCTTCCCATGTGCCGCGCGTCCGATATTGATCTCAAAATCCTCACTCGTGACGTCCATACTCCAACTGTGGTCGGGTATCCCTTTTGTTTTGGGCGTCGTTCAAACAGCGGTCCAGAGGTTTTGCCACTCGGGCTCGTGACTGAGGGCGCGGAGTTCGATCAATGGGCCGACGTGTTCCGCCTTCCAGCGGGCCCCGCTCCGCTTCAACCGCAAGTTCACGTTTTGCTTGATCGATCCTTCCACCGCCCCGCTGCCGATGCTCCGGCCCGCCGCCAATCGCCCGGCGTAATCCAACCGCGTCGGGTGCTTGGCGAAGTACGCCGCCAACGCGACCAGCGACTCGGGGTCGATGCCTTC
>JAYSKW010000668.1:0-2206 GCA_043726085.1 Limnoglobus sp. | reverse complement strand
TCGCCCATGCCGTGGCCGCCGACGCCGGGGTCGTACCAGTCGGCGACGAACACGCTGCCATCTGGTGCCACGCACGCATCGCTCGGGCGGAACCACGTGTCGCTGCTCGTCAGCATGTTCGTCTTTTCGAGTTCGTAGCCGGCACCTTTCGGTTTGCGTTTGAAGTAGCGGACTTCACGCGGGCCGGCGTCGCAATGAATCATGTCGCCCTGATACTGCTTCGGCAACAGCGTGCCTTCGTAGAAGCACATCCCGGTCGGCGAGCCGAAGCCCGTCCGCAGCGTCTTGTGGACGATGCCGGGTTGCTCTTCGTGCCAGTGGCTCTGGCCGGGGCCGCGTGGGCCGTAGCCGTAGTTGCCGCCGGGCATCACGTGGCAAATCCGCGTCTGCTGGTTACCGTCGTCGTCGTTGTCGCTCAGCCAGATCTCGCCGAAACTATCGACGCAAGCTTCGTAGTTGTTGCGGAAGTTGTGCGCGATCAGTTCGAGGTTGTTGCCATCCAGATCGCAGCGCCACACGGTGCCCTTTTGCACATCGGTCGTGTTGCTGACGAACTTGCGGCCCTTGCCGTCCTTCGATTGCAACCCGGTGAGGCCGCCATCGCCCACGGTGAAATACAACTTGCCATCGGGGCCGGTGGTGAGGCCGTGAACGCCGTGGTCGTGGTCGAAGCCGCCGAACCCGGACATCCACTTCGTCGGCGGGCCGTCGGCTTTGCCGTCGCCATCACGATCCCAGAATTCGAGGATGTCCGGCGACTGCGCCACCAGCACGCGCAACGCCTTCGAGTTCGCTTGCGGTAACACCAACACGCTCAGCGGCGCGTACAGTTCTGGCCCCTGGTAGAACGTCGTGGCCTCGTCGGCTTTGCCGTCGCCGTCTTTGTCGATGAGGATTTGAATGCGGTCGCCCGCTTCGCGCAGGATCGGCCGATTGAAGTTCTTGCGGCGATAGTTCACCGCCTCCGCCACCCAAACCCGCCCCAGGTGATCGACGTCGATCGCGGTCGGGTTAATCACCATCGGTTCCGAAGCAAACAACTCGACCTGCAAGCCCTCGCCCGCCTTCATGGTGGCGAGCGCCTTATCGGGCGCAAGTTGGGCCGAAGCGCTCGCAGCCGCGAGCAGAACCGCAACCAGTGCGGCAGACCATCGAGGAATCATGAGGAAAGGCTCCGAGAGTGATTCATTCGGCAGGTGTTCGACAGAGACAGTGTAAACATTCGCGAAGCGAAACGAAAGAGCGCAACCCTCCTAGCGGAAGTCGTGAGACTTCTGACGCGGTGACTTCTCGCTTCCCGAAGACTTACGACTTCGACTACGTGAGTCTGTGCGAGAATTCGTAGCGGAGCACGTATTCGCCTGGATGTGCGAACGCGACCCAGAGGGAATGGCTAAAATCCCTCTGGGATCAAGACAAAACCGACCCGGATACCCGCGGTGATAATTCTCGAATTACTGCACGTCTTGCGGCAAGATTTCCCCGCCTTGGCGGCTGACGAGTGCGGCGAGCATCGCCAGGGTGATGTTGCTCTTGAGCAGACGTACGGAGCCATCGCCCATCACGATGTTGCAACCCGCAATGTGGAAGCCGTACAATTCGTTGTCGCTGGAGCCATTGACCGCGCTCGGGCCATTGCCCTGCGTACCGAGGCTTCCGTTAGCCCCGTTAATGCCGAACCAACTATCCTGATCGCCCCAACCGCCTGCCGCCCCGTTCCCGTCGCGGTCTGCGCCTCGCTTGACCCCACCGCTGCCATACCGGAACGGGCGACCGGCCGCTTCGACGACCAACGACGTGTTGCTCAGGCCGTCGGTCACTGCGGCGAACGGCGTCTCGCGATTGCCTTCCAGGAGCGGAGGTCCTTTGGAAATCGCTTGCGTGCCGATGCTCGCATCGACCCAACTGCCGCCGCAGCCACTCGGGGCCGCGTAGTCTGTGCGGCCCATGCGGATCTGCGTCACACCGGCGGGCAGCACGGTGTACTTACCCGATGGCGTGTTGTAAACGAGCGTCGGTTCGGTCGGCGTGCTCGGGCACATGAACGTCTTTACGGGCGTGGTGAATGCGGTGAAGTTCTCGACCGCGTAGCCGTCTTTTTTAATGTCGATCAGGTTCGCGAGGTTCCCTTGCTCGATGTACGGCAAAATGAACGTCAGGCAGAAGTGGTTCGGGGCGCGTAAAAAGCTCGCATCGGTGTAGAGCG
>JAYSKW010000667.1:0-2584 GCA_043726085.1 Limnoglobus sp. | reverse complement strand
CGGATGGAAGGCTTCACCGCACTGGCTAGCTCGTTTGCCTTTACCACGAATCTGCTGCTCTGGCTAACTCCCGCCCGCTGGTTGATCGAGAAAATCTTCGGCATTTCCCGAAAGCGAACCCTGCCGAAGTTCGCCTCCCGCACCTTTCTACAACGGGTCCGAAGGCTCGGCGTTCGGCCCACAAACGCACCGAATCCAGCCACGAAAGTCGCGTACTTCGTCGATACCTTTGCCAACTATAACGACACGTCGATCGGCCTCGCCACGGTTGCGGTGTTACAGCACAACGGGATTGACGTTCACGTCCCGCGGCGGCAACGGGGTTGCGGCATGGCACCGCTTGCACAGGGTGACATCGAAACCGCCCGCGACGTGGCCGCCTACAACATCCGCACCCTCGCCCCGTTAGCCCGCGAAGGCTATCGCATCGTGTGCAGTGAACCGACCGCCGCCGTTGCTCTGACGCAAGATTACCTCGATTTGCTCGATACCCCGGATGCGAAGCTGGTGGCCGAAAGCACGACGGAACTCACGACATTTCTGTGGGAATTGCATGAAGCGAAACGGCTCCGCACCGATTTTGAACCACTCCCACTCACGTTGGGGCACCACGTGCCGTGCCATGTGAAAGCGCTGCACGGTCCCATCGCCGGGCCGAAGTTGCTAGCATTGATCCCCGCATTGCAAGTGGAAACAATCGACAAAAGTTGCTCCGGCATGGCGGGCACGTATGGCCTGAACGTGGCGAATTACGGGCCGTCCCTGATCGCCGGGGAACCGATGCTCGCGGAGCTTCGTCGCACGCAAATTATGTACGGCTCCACCGAATGCGCCACGTGCCGAATGCAAATGCAAGACGGCAGCGGCAAGCGCACCCTGCACCCGGTGCAATACCTCGCGCTCGCCTACGGCCTGATGCCCGAGCTTCGCCGGAAGTTGGGCAAACGCCTCGGCAAACGGACCACGGATTGAAGCAAAACTTGTTAACCACGAATCAGACGAATAGGACGAATGAAATCAGGCTTGTCGATTTCGGATACTTGCTCCTATCAGTTGGCAGGAATGATTGATAGTTTTATTCGTTCGATTCGTGTGATTCGTGGTGATAATGGACCAAGTGAAATGACGCTGACAGTACAACTCTTCGCCAAATTACGGGACATCGTCGCCGCGTCACATGTTGTCGTGGAACTTCCGACCCATGCCACGGTGAAAGATTTACGCCTCGCATTCGTTGCGAATCATCCGAACTTGGTGGGGTTGCTCGACCATTGTCGCGTTGCGGTCAATCACGATTTCGCGGAAGATTCGCAGGTGTTGACGCCGACCGATGAAGTCGCGGTCATTCCGCCCGTGAGCGGGGGCTGATACACTGCGAGTATGATTCAACTCACCCACGAGCGAATTGATTACGCGGTTTTGACGGAGCATGTCCGCGCCTCGCACTGCGGCGCGGTGGTGCTGTTCCTCGGCACCGTGCGCGATTTGACCGGGGCCGAAGTGACCGTGTTCCTGGACTACGACGCTTACGCACCGATGGCCGAAAAGAAGCTGATGGAGATTGAAGTGGAGGTGCGTACACGGTGGCCGGTCGGAGAAATTGCACTGGTTCATCGCCTGGGTCGCTTGGGTGTCGGCGAAGTGAGTGTGGCCGTGGCGGTGAGTTGCCCGCACCGCGTCGAGGCGTTTGAAGCCTGCCGCTTCGCCATTGATACACTCAAAGAACTCGTTCCCATTTGGAAGAAGGATACCACCCCAACCGGCGAATCCGAATGGGTGCATCCGACTGGCGGGCCGTCATGACCTTGCGACGAACACTGCCACAAATCACGGACTTCACAACGAACTCGGCACCCGTGCCGAGTTCGGCCCGACTCATCGACGGCTTCGGTCGCGTTCACAACAACCTCCGCATCTCCGTCACCGACCGTTGCAACTTGCGCTGCACTTACTGTATGCCCGAAGACGTGACGTTTCAGAACAAACATGAGTTGTTGACGTTCGAGGAGATCACCCACTTCGTCCGCGTTGCGGCAACGTTGGGCGTGAATAAAATCCGCCTGACAGGTGGCGAACCGCTGATGCGCCGCGACTTGGCTACGCTGGTGCGGATGATCGTGGCTATTCCGGGAATCGTCGATGTCGGGCTGACTACAAACGGCATTTTGCTCGCTCGACAAGCCGCCGAACTGTACGACGCCGGGTTGCGGCGATTGAATGTGTCGCTCGATACGCTCGACCCAACCCGCTTCCATGAACTGACCCGGCGTAATGGTGTCGATCAAGTTATTGACGGGTTATCCACAGCCGGTGCCGTTGGGTTTACGCCGATCAAAGTCAACGCGGTCGCCATTCGCGGGTTCATTGAACACGATGCGGTTCCGCTAGCGAAGTTTTGCCGTGAGAATGGCTACGAGTTGCGGTTCATCGAGTACATGCCGATCGGCGCGGAGGCGTGGGAGCGAGACAAGGTGTTCTTCGCCGCTGAACTGCTCGAACTCCTTAACCGCGAAGTCGCTTCGCTTCAAGTGGCCGCGAACCACGACCCGAAGGCGCCGGCACTCGACTACGACTACGCCGACGG
>JAYSKW010000666.1:0-1816 GCA_043726085.1 Limnoglobus sp. | reverse complement strand
TGTCGCTCGCCAAGGTTCTCGGCAAGAAACCACCGGAGTTGGCAAAAGAAGTCATCGATTCATTGCCCGCGAACGATCTCATCGAATCTGCGACCGTCGCCGGGCCAGGCTTTATTAATTTAAAACTGCGCGATACCTGGATCGCCAAACAAGTGCAGTCCATAGCGACCGATACGCGCCTCGGGGTGGCGCACGCAACGAAGCCACGCACTTTTGTCATCGACTATAGTGGGCCGAACGTGGCCAAACCGTTGCACGTCGGGCACTTGCGAAGCACGATCATCGGCGATGCGCTCGTTCGCATTTTGCGGTTCCTCGGGCACGCCGTGGTCGGCGATAACCACCTCGGCGACTGGGGCACGCAGTTCGGCATTCTCATCCACGGGTACAAGCACCACCGCGACGATGCCGCTTACACCGCCGACCCCGTTCGCGAACTCTCACGGCTCTACGTTCACATTCGCAATCTCGCGAAAGTCATCGGCGACGAAGACGAAGCCGGCGGCGACATTATGGACGCCTGCCGCAAGGAAACGGCAAAACTCCACGCAGGCGATCCGGAGAACGTCGCGCTCTGGAACCAGTTCATACCGCATTGCCTCGAGATGCTCCGCCCGATTTACGAACGGCTCGATGTCTACATTGATCACGCGTTCGGCGAGAGTTTCTACAACCCGATGCTCGCGGGTGTGGTCGATGACCTTCTGAAAAAAGGCATCGCAGTCGAGAGCAAAGGCGCGATCGTTGTGCCGAACGCGAAAGGCGTCGTGCCGCAAAACGACGACGAACAAGCGAAGGAAGAACCGCCCGCACTCATCCGCAAACGCGACGGGGCATTCACGTACACCACCACCGACCTCGCAACGATCCGGTATCGTGTCGAGACGTGGAAACCCAACGTGTTGCTGTACGTAGTCGATGCGCGTCAAGCGTTGCACTTCAAGACGCTATTCGCAAACGCCCGCCGTTGGGGATACGCGCATGTGACGTTCGAGCACGTGGCATTCGGTTCGATCTTGGGTAAGGACAAAAAGCCATACCGGACCCGCGACGGTGGCACGATCGAGTTGGCCACGTTGCTCGAGGGAGCGGTGGAACTGGGTTTGCAGAAGTACGAAGAGAGTTGCGAGAAGCGTAAGGAAGCGGGCCACGAGGTGCCGGAACTCGATGCGGCAATGAAGCGCGAGATCGCCGAAACAATCGGTTACGGTTCAGTAAAGTATGCCGACCTCAGTGGCAACCGCACGAGCGATTACGTCTTCGACTACGACAAAATGCTCGCCACCGAGGGTAACGCGGCCACATATATGTTGTACGCCTACGCACGTTGTCGTGCGATCTTCCGTAGGGGAGAAATCGACGATGCGATTTACCGCACCGCGCCGCCACCGGTGATTATCACACACCCCGATGAACGCGCACTCGCCTTGCAGTTGCTAAAATTTGAAGAAGTGCTGGCATCGACGGCAACCGATTATTTGCCGCACTACATCACGCAGTATCTGTGGGACATCGCGAAAACCTTCAGCACCTTCTTCGAAAGTTGCCCCGTGCTGACAGCACCCACCGAGGAATTGAAACGCAGCCGCCTGTTGTTAGTGAGCCTAACGGGGCGAATAATTCAACAAGCACTCGCATTGCTCGGCATCCGCACCGTGGAGCGGATGTAAATACAACGCATGGCCAACGGGTTTGTCCCGGTGGGAAACGACTTACGTATCCTCTGTTCGGATGACTTCTCATGTTCGTTGATCGTGTCGAAATCTTTGTTAAAGCGGGTGACGGGGGCAGGGGCATGGTCCACTTCCGCCGTGAG
>JAYSKW010000665.1:0-3796 GCA_043726085.1 Limnoglobus sp. | reverse complement strand
GTTCGACGCCTTCACCGATGGCATTTCCAACACGATCCTGTTCGGCGAAACGAACGCCAACCTCGGCGCATGGATTCGCGGTGGGCCATCGACCGTCCGCGGCCTGGACGACTCCGCCGGAGCGAAAGCGTTCATCGGCATCGGCGGCCAATTCGGCGGCATCCACGCACACGGAGCCAACTTTGCCTTCGCCGATGGCAGCCAGAAGTTCCTTACGGAAATGACCAACCCCGGCGTGCTGAAAGCCTTCTGCACCCTCGCCGGCGGCACCGCAGAGTTCGTGGCGGAGTGAGAGGGATTGTGGTCGACGGTAAGAATTTTACCGCAGAGGGCGCGGTGAGCGCGGAGTTAAGAAGTGAATAACGGAATTGTCTGAATGGTATTGTTAGCCCGATGCGCCAGCGAGGGAACCTACAAAAATGCACGTCATCGCAAAATGACAACGTCCCACGCACCCAGCTTCGGTGCGTGAAACTTGCCGAACCCTATCGCTTTTCGCCGTAGTAGGCGTAGGGATTTGTTACGTTCGCAGGCTTGCCCTTGAAGGAGATTTTGACGTTATCGTCCTTCGGCGTTGGCGCGAGTGGGGCGGGCGGTGGCATTGGCTCCGCCTTCGGTTGTGGCACGGGGCTGGTCGGGCCGCCGTCGTAGCGGAAGGTTCCGCCAGGGTTGTTCGTGCCGGGTTGCGGTTCGGCGAAGGGCGATGGAATCGCACGTTCGCGGTTGAGCGGATCGTTGCGGGTGATCGGCAGCACGGGTTCGTTCATTCGCAGTGCCAGACTCAGCGTGAGTGCCGTGTTGGCCGCGAATCCACCAATCGGGCAGAAGCCACCCGAATAGTACGATGGTGCGTAGTAATAGCTCGGCGTGTAGTACACCGGTGGCGCGTAATAGCGTGGGCTGTAGTAGTACGACGGCGCATAGTAACTCGCCGTGTTGTAGTAATAGCTCGGTCGGTAGTTGTTGTACCCGTACGAGTACCCACCGTAGCCGTGCGAATACCCACTGTAGCCGTAGGAATAGCCACGACGATAGTTATGGACGAGGTCGGTGTCGTCGGTCGCGGTGGACGAACTGCCTGCGGTCGTTTGCGAGGTGGGCGAGTAGCGCCCGAGTTTCTGGGCCGGATCGTCGGCAGCCGAAGCGATACCAACACTGGCCATCGCCCCGAAGGCGACGGCAAATGCACGAATTGCGAAACGCATCATCGAAAATCCCCTCTCGAAAGAGTTTTGCACCAACTCCCCCATCGAGTGGCAATACCTTACGGATGGGTGTTGCCTAAATCCATCGTAACGAATTCGGGAACCGACGCTACCGATTTTTCCGATTCCCGACACGAACATTGACGTAAGTCCGAATTGCGGAGGCTCAAAAACCGTGTTTTTTCGTGTTTTTCGGTCCCAAAATGCCCTTTTTTGATCGCAAATCGCCGATCTGTTTCGGGCAGTTTTGCCGTATCCTTTAATCCTGTCATGGTTTGCGCTGAGTGTAATCGATAACGCATAAGCCAAAAGTACCGGTCAAAAATCGACCGGAGGCGACATAAAATCGACCGAAATGGAACCGAAATCGACCGGACCCGACATAAAATCGACCGGATGAGACATTTTTCGGTCACTCCGTGCACGACGCGAATTCCGACTTACGTCAAATCACCAAAAACTTATTTACTTCGCGAAATCGCGTGGGTGCATCAACCCAAAGCCCACGGACGAACGTCCGTGGGAACGCTCTGCAAACGTATTGTGATTAGTCGCCAATTTGCGACCGTATTGCACATTGCCGCGTGACGCAAGGTTTCACTCAGGACGGATTGTTCGAGCACTAAAACAATGCTCGAAATCATTTACATTACAGAAAGCGGTGGTTACAATTCACTCAAGATACGCTGCTGATAGTCTGTAGAATAACTGGTTCGGCAAGAGGAGGCGAGAAGATGAAGAACGTGAGTCGACGTTCTGCGATGAGGGCAGCCGCTGGGGCTGCGGTGGCTGGGACCGCCGTCCTCAGTGGTACAGCCGCAGCCGAGGAGCCGAAAGCTCCCAAACTGTGGACCCTGGAGGGTGAACTCAAGGTCCACCCGAAGTTCATCTACCGCTATTACCTCGTGCTCCTCGGCACCAGCCAGGTCTGCGCGCTGTACGGAGCCGACCACGGCCGCGAGCAAGACCAACTGGCGAGCCTCAAACTCCCGATCGGCGTCAAGGTGCGCGGGGTGATGGGGACCGAGTACCACGCCGGTGGGACCAAGGAGAACCCGTCCCCGTTTCCCCCGGCGTGGATGCTGTACATGGATGTCCACGAGGTCGAGGCGCTGAAGATCGACTACGGCCCCAAACCGCAACCTGGGTCAAAGCGATAACGTATCTGGCGCGTTACCGGGCTGCCCCAGGAACGTTAGGCGAGCCTAACTCGTGATTCTCGTTGAATTGCGTCGCGATTCTTGGCTCGATACGTAGCCTCTCTGCCAGCCGTCAGCGAAGCCGCGTTTTCCGCTTAAATTTTGTAAAAGATCCTCGCGAGTTTGTGAGCCACCCAGCCGCGAACGCGGACGTCGCAGACTCGCACCCCATCCGATATCTGTTATCCTCTCCGTTTCGGAGAGGAGCGTTCTACCAGCCCAGGTCGGAATTAGCCGCGACGCGGAGTCCTCGTAGCGGAGCGTGTGCGCTTCACCCCGATTCGGAGGGATTGCCTGAATGTGGGTGAAGTCCACGCGCTCCGCTGCGCAAAGCCTGCGCGTCGCGGCTAATTTACTAATATGCGCTCGGTCCCGATGATGGTGCGTGCTTGAACGCTTGTAGGTTTGGCTTGCCGTCGTCGTTGAGGCCTACGAGTTGTTGGATCTTCTGTTCGGCGTCGCGGAGGTGGCCGTAACAGTGGCGGAGCAACCCGACGCCGCGCTCGTATTGCGCGAGCGCCACATCGAGCGACGTCGTGCCGTCTTCCAAATCGCGAAGAATTTTCTCGAGATCGGCGAGCGCGACTTCGAGGCGGATCGGGGTCGGTTCCGGCATCGTTAGTTCTCTTGTGTAGGCGGAAGTTCGACCGATTCGACGCGACCAATCAGCCGGCCGCGATTCAGTTGCACGATGATTGCATCGCCGGGTTTCATCGTACCCGCATCCCGAATCACTTGCTCGCCTTCGGGCGTTAATGTCAGGCTGTAACCGCGTTTGAGCACGTTCAGCGGGCTGAGAGTTTCGAGTTGCTCGGCGGCAGCGGCGATCTTGTCCCGCGTGCGATCGCAACGGCGCGTGGCGGCGCGTTGTAGCCGCGCCGCCCAATCGTCGAGCTTTTGTTCGACATCGCGAATGCGTTGCAGGGGCTTGCGGAACGCGGGCCGTCCAGAAATCTGCCGTAGTCGTTGTCGCCCGTCGTCGATCTTCCGCATCATCGCTTCGCGGTAGCGCTCGTTCAAATTCAGTATGCCTGCAAGCATTTCCCGGCGATCCGGCGATAGTGCCACCACCGCCGCCGAAGGCGTTTCCGCACGGTGATCGGCGACGAGGTCGGCGATCGTGACATCGGTTTCGTGCCCGACCGCCGAGACGACTGGCACCACCGATTGAAAGATCGCAATCGCCAACACTTCTTCGTTGAACGACCAGAGATCTTCGCTACTGCCACCGCCGCGCCCGATCACAATCGCGTCGAGTGGCAGGCCGCCACTGCGGTGCATCGCGTTCAACATGCGAATGCCATTTGCAATCTCGTCGGCCGCGCCATCGCCCTGCACGCGGCTATGGCGAACGACGATATGCGCGAGCGGCCAACGCTGTGCGAATAGCTC
>JAYSKW010000664.1:0-1453 GCA_043726085.1 Limnoglobus sp. | reverse complement strand
ACGACGCAACACGGCCAGCAACGCATCGGCGAACCGGGGATGCCCGAACCGCTGATGTACTATCACCGCAAGGGGCCACTCGGGCGATTGTTCGGCACGTTGCCCACACCGCAGCGCGTCGGAGTGGTCGGCCTCGGTTGCGGCGCGATGGCCGCGTACGCCAAGGCCGGGCAAGACTGGACCTTCTACGAGATCGACCCCGCCGTCGTGACCATCGCCAAAGATGCAAACTATTTCACGTTCCTCGCGAACTGCCCAACGCAGTGCAACATCATCCTCGGCGACGCACGGCGACAACTGATCAACGCACCCGACGGCGCGTACGATCTGTTCGCGCTCGACGCCTTCAGTTCGGACGCGGTGCCCGTTCACCTGCTCACCCGCGAGGCGTTCGCACTGTACATCCGGAAACTAAGTCCCAACGGCACGCTCGCATTTCACGTGTCGAACCGCTACCTCGATCTGCCGCCGTTAGTGGGACGCTTATTGCGCGATGCCGACCCGAACTTCCAGATCCTGTACGAAGACGAGCGATTCATCGGGAAAGACGAGATGGACGGCGGCAAGCAGAAGTCGATCTGGGTGTTCGCGACGCGCAACCCCACCGGCTTCCGCCAGCCGCCGAAACAATGGGATCGCCTGCAACCGAGCCAAGGCCCGATCTGGACCGACGACTTCTCCAACTTGCTGGGCGTCTGGCGTCGTGAGGAGTGAGGATGGATTCGCAATTCGCACTGGCGTTCCATTTCGGGTATCCTCGTTCACGGACTATGTTCTCTCACGGGATACCGACGCGATGAAATGCCTGACTTCGATTCTCTTTCTCGTATTCGCCCTACCTGCTTTCGCGCAAACGCCTGCGGTGGTTTTGACGCCCGTAGAGGAAGCCAAGCAGCTGCGCGAACATATTCTCGCGAACTACACGAAGTACGAGTACCGCATACCGATGCGGGACGGCGTCAAGCTGTTCACGGCGGTGTACGTTCCGAAAGACGATACGAAGAAATACCCGATGATGCTGAACCGCACGCCGTACAGCGTCGCGCCGTACGGTGTCGACAACTATCGTGCCACGCTCGGGCCTTCAAAGCTGTTCGCGTTCGACGGGTTTATTTTCGTGTATCAAGATGTCCGCGGTCGCTGGATGTCCGAAGGCGAGTTCACGAACGTGCGACCGCACAACCCGAAGAAGGGGCCGAAGGATTTCGACGAAAGTACCGACACCTACGACACCATCGAATGGCTGTTGAACAAGGTGCCGAACCACAACGGCAAGGTCGGGCAGTCTGGCATTTCGTACCCCGGCTTCTACACGGCGGCGGGGATGATCGACGCGCACCCGGCGCTCAAAGCTTGCTCGCCGCAAGCCCCCGTGACGGACTGGTTTATCGGCGACGACTTCCACCACAACGGCTGCCTGTTCTTGCCGCACGGCTTCAACTTCATGGCCGCG
>JAYSKW010000663.1:0-1636 GCA_043726085.1 Limnoglobus sp. | reverse complement strand
GTTGGGAATCAAAATCGCGCGTGCGACAAATCATTCCCTGAAAATGGTCGTTGGCTTTGCCCAAGTCGTGAACCGCTGCTGCGAGTAACACGCACTTTCGCAATCGCGTCTCGTATTGCTCCGGTTTCAGACCGAGTGCCAACAGTTGATCGCGGCCCGACGATTCGATTATTACCCTCGCCGCAAGCCAGACATCTTTTAAATGCTGTTCCAAATACATCGAAGGTCGAACGGGTTCGTCTTTCGGGCAACTCTTTGCCCACAGTCGATTGCGATCCATCACGCGACCTCCTTGATTGGCACGAAGTAACCGCATCCCAATTGGGTGCGGCCGCCGAGGCTTTGCTCTTGCAGCGAGAGCGAGTCGTTTGCGGAGAGTTCGGAGACGAGTAGCGAGTAGCCGACGATGGCGATGCCTTTGATGCGGACGATCTTGCGCTGCGGTTCGCCCGCTCGCTCGCCGACGAGGTGGATCGGCAATTCGGCTTCGCCGGCAATGCCGATTTCGGACAGCTTTTTCCGTGCCGTCATCAAGAACGAATCGGGGGTGTCGGCATTCTTGAACGTGACGATGCGGGCGAACAGTCGCGGGGCGGGGATCAGCGTTCGCACCGAAGGCACGCCGAGCCGGATTTGGTGACCGGCGATCTCGAGGCGCTTCCCGGCGAGCGGAAGGATCGTGCGAATCGCATCATCCGTTAACCGTACGCGCAAACACGAATGCTCGGTCATTCGCAGATGGCCATCGCCATCGGGTTCGCCGGTAATTGTGGCGAAGCGCAAATGACGACCCGCATCGTGGAACGCCGGCACCACCGCAGATAGTGCCGCATACAACGGGTAATTGTGGTCGATCGGGATGCGGTCGCCGTGGGCGGGGAAGACGCATTCTATTTTCACGGGGCGAACTCCTTGACTTCGCGCTGGGCTTTCGCGCGAAATTGCGTGCGTCGTTTATAAATTGTCCTGATATCGACTTTGAATTCTTTAGCAAGTTGATCCAGCGTCAGTTCCCCTTCAACGTCTGTAGAAGCTGTTTTTCCACCGGCGAACATCGCTCTACCCACTTATTGACGTAGATGGCCGTTTCGTTACAAGAAACGATTCCGAAAGTATCTTCGCGAGAACAAAGGCCGTCATGACGGTTGATTTCTCATCTACTAGGCATCACCGAAAGCAGTAGCGGTCCTGTCATAAACCGGAAAACGTGAGGTTGTGTGTCGGGTCCGCGTTGTCGATTGTGTGCAAGTCGGAGCGCAACTCGTCGTGCGGCAGCTTCTGCATCCCGACGAGCAGGCGAACGCAGTGGCCGGGGCCGCCATTCCAGCGTTCGATGGCGTCGTCGATCTGCTTCCAGCCACGGAGATTGAAGTAGCCAACGCAGAAATCGGCCCGGTCCGCACGCGCCAGCATTTGCCGTAACGCGGGCATCAGCGACTGTTCGATGTTGTCGTAAATTCGCGCCATGGACGGTAACCGTGAGATTCGGGGAGTTGGCTGGAGTCCGCCCTGTTCTATGCATTTTCGCTGATTGGCCGTCTACGGTAATTGTCTTTTCCTGCTGAGTTTGGCAATACCGTAGACGTAGACAGCGTAGACGGGTCAAAATGCAACTCATTCGCACGATGCCCGAACC
>JAYSKW010000662.1:0-7240 GCA_043726085.1 Limnoglobus sp. | reverse complement strand
CCATAACCCAGGGAACACTCCTCGCATGACGGCGTCGCATACCGCAACGGGCGATACGAATTTGACGCGTACGCCCGAGGAACTCGTCGGGTTGCTCTCCTCCCTTCGCAACAACGTCTCGCGCGTCTTCCTCGGTAAGCCCGAGGTCGTCCGGCTCGCGCTCGTCGCGCTCCTCGCCGATGGGCACCTTCTGCTCGAAGACGTGCCCGGCGTCGGCAAAACCTTACTCGCCAAGGCGATCGCGAAAAGCCTCGGTTGCACGTTCCACCGCATCCAAGCGACGCCGGACCTTCTGCCCGGCGATCTCATCGGCACGAACGTCTACAACCAGACGACATCGACGTTCACGTTCATGCCGGGGCCGCTGTTCGCGAACATCGTGCTCGCCGATGAAATCAATCGCGCCACGCCGCGTACGCAATCGGCACTCCTCGAAGCGATGAGCGAACGACAGGTCACGGTCGATCGCGACACGTTCCCACTCGGGCCGCCGTTCCTCGTGCTGGCCACGCAGAATCCGTACGAATTTGAAGGCACGTACCCGCTTCCCGAAAGCCAACTCGATCGCTTCATGTTGCGGTTGAAGGTCGGCTACCCGGACCGCAAAGCCGAGCGCGATATTCTCTTGCAGCATCGCGGCGGCGAGCCGGTCGACGAACTCAAGGCGGTGTTGAACCCGAACGATGTCGTCGCGTTACAACGCTATTCGCGCGAAAGTATCGTGTCCGTGCCGGTGGCGGAGTATCTCCTCGATGTCGTCGATGCGACGCGGGAGCATCCGGACATCAAGCTCGGTGCGAGCACGCGTGCGGCACTGGCGTATTATCGGGCGTGTCAGGCACTCGCGCGGATCGATGGCCGCGATCACGTTCGCCCGGAAGACGTGAAGGAACTCGCGGTGCCCGTGTTGGCGCACCGATTGATGACGAAGGCATGGGACCAAGGCGGCCGCGACGATGCGGCCCCGATTTTGCACGACATTTTAACGAAGACGAAAGTCCGTATCTGAGGGCTGCACCGTGAGCCGATTCCGCTGGCGGCCGACCCGCGAAGGTTTCCTCTGGGTCGTCTGCGCGTGCATCATGTTGGCGGCGGGGTTGATCAAAACGATCAACTTACTCGTCCTGATCGGCTATCTCATGTTCGGGCTGGTCGGCCTGAACGCCTGGCTCGCGTGGCGTTCGGCACACCGCGTCAGCGTGGCACGCGCAATCGCAATACCGGGCTTTGCAGGCCGCGAATCCGTGCGGGCAGCCATCGTCACGAACGACGCCGACAAAGGCGCATCGATCACGATTCTCGAAACCTCCGCGATCCATTCGGCCGAAGTTTTCGTACCCGCACTGCTACCCAACGAGACGCGACGGATTTCGACGACGATCCATCCGAAAGTGCGTGGCCGTTACGCGACATCGCCGATCTCGATCATCGCCGGTTACCCGTTCGGGCTGATCGAATACATCTTGCCCGCCGAACCGTCGGTCACGCTGACGGTGTTGCCCGCGATCGGTTTGGTCCATTCAGGGAAACTCCGGCGCTGGTTGATCCGCACGGGTGCTGGCGACAATCACATACGCCGACCGCTACGCAGGCAATCGAACCAAGGGGCCGACGTTCGTGGCGTGCGCGCGTATCGCCCCGGCGACTCGCCTCGCGATATCCATTGGCGCACGACAGCACGCCGCAACGAACTGATGGTGCGCGAGTACGACAGCACCGAGCCGCTCGATGTGCTGATGGTCGTCGAAGTCTGGGTTCCCCCCGCGCCGACGGCAGCGGATATCGAACGCGCGGAGGCAGCACTCAGCTTGGCCGCCAGTGTATTTTGGTCGTGGTGCCATAGCGAAGAACAACCCGAAGCGACGCTCGTTCTCGCCGGTTCCAAAATTTGGCGAAGCGGGCGTGCGAGCGATGGATTCGGCCTCGAAGCACTCGGACTATTAGCCGACGCACCACTATCGAACGCAACGCACCTGTTGCCACTCGACGCACTCCGACGCCGCTCGAACCGGTGTGCGCGGCTATTAATTACGAGCAATCCGAACACGACATTAGCGATAGAACTCAACGCGGCAACCGGCGTACCGTTCGTCTGCGTCGGCCCCGCATCGCCGATGGCCTGGTACGAGCCACCGGTTTCCAGGAAGTAACGAGGGCGAGCGATGCCGACTGATTTCGCGTTTCGACTCAGCACGTATCTGACGCTTGCGCTCGGCTGTATTTGCCTCGGTTACTCCGAGTGGGACTACTTGCCGGAAGTGACGTTCTTCACGGGTGTCGTCGCGATCCTGATGGTGGTGGCGTTCTTTCGGGCGGACCGTAGGGGCAACGAACTTTCGCTGTCGGCGGCGAATCGGCTCGGTGCGGCCATCGCGGCAATCGCGATGATTTGGCTCGTCGTGCAATATCGCCGCCCCGAAAGCCTCATGAACACGCTCCCGTGGCCGGCGGGTGGGCTGCCGTTCTTGGCCCCGCTGCTCATGATCCTCGTGCCCGCGAAGCTGTTCCGCCCGAAACACGTCGGCGACTGGTGGGCCCTGCAAGGTGTCGGCCTGGTGTCGGTCGGGCTGGCAAGTTCGCTGTGCGAAGATCTCGGCTTCGTCGTGCTCGTTACGCTGTACTGCCTCACGGGTGTCTGGAGCCTGACGCTGTTTTACATCCGTCGCGCCTCGGGCCACGTGCCCCTTCCGCCGGTGACTGTCGCCGAATCGGGATTCGCATCGTGGATCAGCCCGGCCGCGTGGTTTCGTACGATGTTCCCACCGCGTTCGCGGCCGACCGTTGCCGAACCGTTCGCGGGTATCGGAAGGCCCAGCCCCACAGAACGCCTCGGGCGCTCGCACTTCTTTCGCTCGGTACGCTGGCTCGTGGTCGGTGTCGTCGTAGCGCTGCCGTTGTTCTTCCTCACGCCACGCAGTAGCTCGATGCAGTGGGAGTTGTTCAAATCTCGGCTCGAAACGGGCAGCAGCATGGATGCTCCGGACTTGTCCCGAACGGGCGAGTTACGCATCAACAGCGAACCGGCGTTCGAGGTGTTTGCCCGCAACTCCGACGGCAGCCCGATGAACGACATTCCGGTCGATCAACGTTGGCGGGTGGCGGCTTACACCGAGTATCATTACCCGCAGGGCAAATGGAGTAAGGGCGGCATTCCGCGCGTTCACGTCACGCCGCCGGAGCAACCGATTCCCTACCCCGATAGTACCTCGCTCGAGTATCACAAACTCTGGGACAAACAGTATCGCCTCGAATTTCGCATCGTCGGCAAGATCGCGGGCGCGCCCGTCAGCGACCCCGCCGATTACCTCCCATTCGGTCCGCCGCCAATCGTCCACGAAATGCCCTCGGGGTTTCGCTATTGGGGCCAGATGAACGATGGTTCGTTCTCGCCGCTCGGTTCGCAGATCGGTCGTCCCTCGACCTATTGGCAGATCGTCCACGAACGAAACGGCAACGGCGAGGAGCCGTTCCACATTTTCAAACTGGCAGAACCGTTCCAAAACCAAACTGACCCGCGAACCAAATTGACGTTCCTCCCTCCAGAGAATCTCATCGGGGCGCTCGCGAATCAGTGGATCGACCGATGGATCGCAGAGGATCGCCTACCCGCTGAAATCCGCACGTCGCTCAACCCGATCACGCTGAAAATGAACGAGATTTACCACGAGCGGGTCGCGAGAACGTTTCGCGATTACCTCGCGTATTCCGTAGAGTTCGAGTACACCTTGAACCTCAAACGCAAGGAACGCAAGCTCGACCCGATCGAAGATTTTCTCTTCAACACCAAGGCCGGGCACTGCGAGCGCTTTGCGGCGGCGCTCGTTATGCTGTTGCGATCCGTCGGTATCCCTGCCCAGTTCGTGCTCGGTTACAAGGGTCGCGATTGGCTCGACGATGGCCATTACGTGATTCGGCAAGAACACGCACACGCCTGGGCCGAGGTGCTCGTCTCGCGACCGTCGACCGACGAGAAGCCCGGTTCTGGAAATCGCGACTGGCTGTTCTTATCGCTCGATTCGACGCCCGACATCAGTTCCACATTGGACAAAACGGACGACGGTGTGTTTTCCGCGGGCCGCGAAGGGCGACGACTGTTCGCTAACTACATCATCGGCTTGAACGCCGAGAGTCAAAAAGTTTTGACGAAGAACGTCTCGAGCTTCTTTGAAAAGAACACCGGTTGGCTCGTCGCTTTCGCCATCGTTCTCACCATCATCGGGTATGTGGTGCGAAATGCGCTTCGTCGTTCGCGACAGAACCGAGATACCATTATCGACGCGACACCCTTCGACCCCGTCCCATGGTACACGCAGATGATCGGGATACTGACCGCGAATGGACACGCAATGAACGACGGAGAGACGCCCAACGAGTATGCAGCCAGAGTCGCGGAACGGCTAAAATTACAGCCAGAAACGGCAAATGTCGCCGACGTGCCGACGACCGTGACGCAAATTCTGTACGAAGTCCGTTACGCCCAACGCGACTGGACCGACGAACGCAAGACCATTGCCGAGCGGGCGATTCGACAACTCGCGACAGCGTTATCGAAACCGATTTCAGTTTAGGAGAATCGCCATGCCGACCCCCGCCCGTTTGACGACATCGAATAGCCAACTCCTGGTGATCGACCTGCAAGACAAGCTGCTGGCAGCGATCCCTTCGCGCAATGCGTTGATAGACTGCATCGCGTTTCTTCTCGAAGTCGGCCAACAGTTGGGCATCCCGATTTTCGCGACGGAACAGTACCCCAAAGGTCTCGGATCGACCGACGCGAGAATTGCCAAATGCCTGCCGAGCCCACCCGTCGCCAAGACTTCGTTTAGCTGTTGCGGCACGCGGGGCGTGTTGGAGGAACTGCGTTCGCGAGAACGCCCGAACATCGTCCTCGTGGGCATGGAAACCCACGTCTGCATCTTGCAAACCGCACTCGATTTAATGGTGGCAGGCTTCACCGTGTTCCTGCCCGATGATTGTTTATCGTCGCGCAACGCGCACGATCATCGGACGGCATTGAAGCGGTTATTCCAAGCCGGCGGTATCCCCACGACATCGGAAACGATCGCGTTCGAGTGGCTCGAAGACTCGACGCACCCCGAGTTCAAATCCGTCAGCCAGCAGATCAAAACGGCGTCTATTAGCATCCCGTTCTGAATGGCCCAGCGACGCCTCGTTTTGTACGAATCACTATAACGCACTCGTACATATCCCTTGCCGGAGTGACACGATGACCGCACGATTTCGCGTGGCGATTACCGACTTCATCGACGACGACCTCGCACCCGAGCGACGCATCCTCGGCGATATAGCCGATATCGTGGCGCTCAATGCTTACACCGAAAGCGATCTCGTCGGCAAAATCGAAAGTGTCGACGCGATCATGATTTACCATAACTTGCAGATTTCGAGCGCGACGATTTCGACGCTGACGAACTGCAAACTCATCGTGCGTTGCGGCGTCGGTTTCGATAACGTCGATCACGTATTAGCTCGCTCCAAAGGCATTCCCGTCGCGAACGTACCCGACTATGGCACCGAGGAAGTCGCCGACTCTGCCATCGGCTTGATGCTCTCGTTGACGCGAGGCATTCACTTGTTGAACCAGCGATTGCAACACGGCGACGGGGCGTGGACGTACCTCCATGCCGCGCCGATCGTTCGGCTCCGCGGTAGGGTATTTGCCATCGTCGGCCTCGGTCGCATCGGCGCGGCCACGGCACTTCGGGCGAAAGCGCTCGGTATGGATGTCGCATTTTACGACCCGTACGCGGAAGATGGCATGGACAAAGCGCTCGGCATTCGCCGGGTCGAAAGCCTCGATGCCCTTTTGGCACAGGCGTTCGTCGTGAGTACGCACTGCCCGCTGACGCCGGAGACGCGGCACATCATCGATGCGAAAGCCATCGCCAAAATGCCGAACGGCTCGTACGTGGTGAACACCGCGCGCGGGGCCGTCGTCGATGCCACGTGCATTGCCGATGCGATTCTTTCCGGCAAACTCGCGGGGGCGGCAATCGACGTGCTGCCCGACGAGCCACCACCTGCCGATCACCCGCTGTTGGTGGCATGGCGCGACCCGAAACATCCCGCCTACGAACGGGTGATCGTCAACCCGCACTCGGCGTTTTATTCCGACGAAGGCTTGCTCGATATGCGAATCAAAGGATCCGAAACCTGCCGACGTGCGCTACTCGGCGAGCCGATGCGAAACATCGTCAACAAGTAACGAGTTTCGGCTAGAAGTGGGCGGACACCCACCGCAAGCCCGTCTGGAATGTTTGCGTGTCGGTAGCTATTACTGATACATGCAAACACTCCTATTCGATATCGATGGCACGCTCGTGAAAACGAACGGCGCAGGCAAGGCGGCGATGGAATCGGCACTTCGCACGGCGTTCGGGATTACCGAAATTCGCGACGAGGTGCCGTATAGTGGACGAACCGATCCCGCGATTGGCTACGACCTGTTGCGGGTTCATAACGTCGAAGCGACACCGGAAAACTACCGCAAACTATCACAGGCCTATCTGGGGCAATTGCCGCACTGTTTGAACACCTACCAGGGCGAGGCGTTGCCGGGTGTGACGGTGTTGCTGAAGAAGTTGGCCGAAAACAAGCGCCACAAACTCGGGCTATTGACCGGAAATGTTCGCGTCGGTGCCCAACACAAATTGAACCACTTCGGGTTGTGGGACTACTTCCCGTTCGGCGGGTTCGGCGACGATCACCGCGACCGCGACGACGTCGCACGCGCGGCACTGATGGCCGCGGGGCCAGGCGTCGAACCGAGTACCGTCTGGGTGATCGGCGATACGCCACTCGACGTAAAATGCGCCCGAGCCATCGGCGCGAAAGTGGTGGCCGTCGCCACCGGCTGGCACCCGTACGAGGAGCTAATGGAAACGGGCGCAGACTCGGTGCTGCACACGCTGGAAGATTTCGAGGCACTGCCCGCGAGTTGGTTTGCCGTCTAAAGACCTACGACTCCCAGAAAGTGTCAGTTCTGCCGCGAGATGTATAACGAGTCCATCGTGCGCGTTCTGGTTGTTTGAACGAAATCCCAGTCAATTCTATGTACTCGGAGTCTGCATCATGGCGCGAATTTGTCTCGTTTCGGCCGTGACAATGCTCGGGGTCGTGCTGTTTTGGCTCATAACAGCCATCATCAATCGGGACCCGAAATACCTTTTATTTGCCGGTTGGCTCATCGTCAATTTGCGCGTTGGTTCATTGTCTGCCG
>JAYSKW010000661.1:0-1404 GCA_043726085.1 Limnoglobus sp. | reverse complement strand
AGCTCATTCTCAGTTGCCAGGCGCGCTGTCTCGACGCGGTCGTCGTCGATGCGTAGCTTCGTCACTTCAACGCGACGCCGCGCTCTTTCAGTGCGGACGTCAACTTGTTTTTGTCGGTCTTTGTCGGGTCGATGCGTGCCGTTATGCGTCCGTCTTTGAAACTGGCTGTCGCTTGTGCGACGCCATCGATCTTCGCGATGACTTCGTAAACGCCCAGGCAACACGCTTTGCAATCCAGGCCCACCACGGCAATCTCGATCTGCGTCAATTTGTCGCGCGGCACGGTAGAAAGTGGCTTCACGCCGAATGTGCCGATCGATGCATCGCGGACTTTGTCATCGAGCTTGGCAAGCCGTTCCGCCGGTGTCGTTTTCGGGAACGCCTTCTCCGCATCGAAGCGCAGTTCCACTTCGGCGAACTCGAAATCGATGCGAACGATTTGGAATTCGGGCCACTTCGCGAAGAGTTCGCGCAGATCCTTTTCCCGATCTGCCGCGAACAATCCCGTGATGCGTACCGTCGTCGTCGGTGGCTCAGCCGCCACCGTTGCCAGCACAAACGCACTAATCAAAGCCGTCCACATCGATTTCTCCTTCGTGAATCCACAGCCCAACTCGTCATCCCGTGACGTAGCGTGCGACGCCTTTGGGGCGTAGCCAGAGGTTGACGAGTTCGATGCCGACGGCGAAGGCCATCGCGAAATAGACGTAGCCTTTGTCCATATGTTGGCCCATTCCCTCGGCGACCAGCAGCGCGCCGATGAGTATCAGGAAGCTCAGTGCCAGCACTTTAATCGTCGGGTACGTCTCCACAACGTGGCTAATCGGCCCGGCGAACATCAACATCACGAGCATTGCGATCACCATTGCCACGACCATCACCCAAAGCGTGTCGACCATGCCGACGGCAGTGATGACTGAGTCGAGCGAAAAGACGATGTCGATGATCGCGATCTGCAAGATGATTTTTGCAAAGCTCGAAGTCTGACGGGCCGCAGTGACTTTCCCCGGCGTCGCTTCGTCGTGAGCTTCGCCGATTTTGTGGTGCATCTCCATGACGCTTTTCACGATGAGAAAGATGCCACCGGCCAGCAGGATGAGATCTCGCCACGAAATATCGCGGGCTTCGGGCACCATTCCGGGGATCGGTAACGCGAACACGGGCTTTGTAAGGCCGAGCAAAAACGACAGCGAAAACAGCAAGCCCAACCGCGTCACCAGTGCCGCCGCCAAGCCGATGCGACGGGCACGAGGTTGCTGTGGCAGTGGGAGTTTCCCGGCGAGAATCGCGAGGAAAATCACGTTGTCGATGCCGAGAACGATCTCCATGACGGTGAGCGTGAGCAGGCCGACGATGGCCGCGACCAGCGACAGATTTACTGGCGGGCGCACGATGCTCAGTTCG
>JAYSKW010000660.1:0-4801 GCA_043726085.1 Limnoglobus sp. | reverse complement strand
TTTTACGGTGCCTGGATCGAAAGAACTCGAAATTGCCTAGGAAAACGATGTTATCGCACGGAAAATAGCGCAACTTCAAAACTTGCGCGTCGGGCTAACAAATGTCGGGCTGACAATTCGGCTTTTACTTCTTCTTCTCGAAGGCGTCAACGTATTTCTTGGGGCTGTCGTTGAACTCATCTTTGCAGCCGCTGCAACAGACGTAGTAGGTTTTGCCCATGTAACTCACGGAGATCGTCGCGGCCCCGCCGGTGACGATGCACTCGGGCTTCTTCGTGGTGGCACCACCCGCGAACGATTCGCCATCTTTGTTGCCGGTCGATTTGTACACGGAAGCGAACAGACCTTTGCCGCCCGCTTGCGTTTCGTACTGCATGGCCATGCGGACGCCTTCGGACAACGTCACGAACGAGAGGCGTTGAATGTCGCTCGTTTTTTCGTCCTTGCGTTCGAGTGCGAGTTTACCCTTCTTGAAATCCCCGGTGTAAACATGTGACTTGCCATCTTTGTCGGTGGCGGTCAGTTCGTAGAGTTTCTTCGCGGTGAGGTATTTCAGTTCGCCTTTGGTGAAGAAGCGACCATCTTTGATCTCGATGTTGATCCACGAATCGTCGCCCTTGAACTTCCAACTCCAGGTGGCGACTTCTTTCCACGACGTGAGCTTGCCGGTGGTTTTGGTCTCGCCGGTGAGATTCCAGCCGCCGATGAACTCGCCGACTTCCATGAGTGCCTTTTTCGCCTTGGCGGAATCGGCCTTGGTATCGGCAGCAGGGGCTGTGAAGGCGAAAATGCCTGCGAGTAGCACGGGAGCGAGTAACGCGCGACGCATCATGGGAGAAATCCTTATTTGGAAGGTGGCTTCGGGTTTACGGGTTCAGACGCGGTCGGAGTGAGCGTAGTTCCCGTCGGCATCGCCAACACCGTAATCGTACCATCGGCGTTCGCCGCGTAAAGCCGCTTGCCGTCGGGGGAGAATGCCGCCGCGTTCGTCGCGCCGGGTAGCGTCCACGAACGAAGTTCTTTCGCGGTCATGTCGTATGCCTTGATCGTTCCTTCGGTTCCGATGATTGCGAATGCCTCGCCGTTCGGCGAAACGACTAACCCGTTGATACCGCTCGCGATTGTCTTCGTCGAATGTTTGACAGCCCGGTCGGCGAGTGTCGCGACTTTCACCAGGCCTTCTTCGTCGACGGCGACGAGCGTTTTCTTGTCGGCGGTCAAACCGACGTCTGCGACCCGTTTGACGAACAGCGGCCAATCGGCTCCGATTCGCTCGCGCTTCGCCACGTCCCAAATGCGGATGTTGCCATTTTCCATGCCGAAAAGAGCGAGCGAAACATCGGAGGAAAACGTCGCTGACGTCGCTTCTTTCGGCTTCTTTTCCTGAATTGCCTCGGGGTTCACCGCACCTTCGACCGCGAGGATGTCGAACGCATCGAGGTCGGCACCGTTCCGCGACCAGATGCCGAGTTTCGAGCCATCGGTCGATGCGATGATGTTGTAAATCTTCCCGTAGTTCGATGAACGAAGATCTTTCACGGGGTCGATCGACCAGATTCGTAGTCGGGAATCTTCACCGCCCGCTGCGATGCGATCCATGCCGATGAACGCGACGCTGTTCGTGTTTGAAGTCGAGCCGGTTAGCGTGGCGATTTCCTTACCGGTTATCGGATTCCATACTTTGACGGTGCGATCGTCGGACCCCGTGGCGATCCGGGTGCCATCGCGGTTCACGGCGATCGCGCGAATCGCCATCGCGTGGCCAGTGCTTATCGCGGAGGCCTTGCCGAGTTCAAAGACTCGACAAACTTTATCGACGCCGACGGAGAGCAGTTGCTCGCCGTTGGCCGCGAAACTAATCGCGGTAATCCAGTCGGTATGGCCGCGCAAACCGCGGGTGACGACGCCGGTTCCGGTGTCCGCAATATGGACGATGCCATCGGCTCCACCGAACGCAATTTGCTTGCCATCGAGCCGAAACGCGACGGTCGAGAGTGCGGGTAACGTCGTGATCTTCTTGATGATTTCTTCCTTGCCGGTCGATGTCAGGATACCCGTCTCCGCGACGGCCCAGAGTTTCCAGTGGCCATCGCCGCCGACCGTGGCGACGCGCGAACCATCGGGGCTAACAGCGATGGCGGCGACGCCCGCATTGTGTGCGGATATTCCCGAGATTGCCTTCGGCTCGCCGCTCGACGTATCGAGTACGGCGAGCCAACCATCGGCGGAACCGACGATGATTTGCTTCCCGCCGGGCCGTGCGGCCACCGCGCTGACCGCGGATTTACTCGCCCACGACCAGACTGGTTTATCGGCGGTTGCGTCCCACATTTTGACGGTTTTGTCGGCGGAACCCGAAACGAGCCGCCCGCCATCGACGACACCGAGCGCGAGCACCGCCGACGTGTGCCCCGTCAATGTGCGAATCGCGTGGCCGTCTTTCGCGTCCCAAATTTTAATGAGCTTATCGCCCGACGCCGTCGTGATGCGGTCTGCATTTTGAAACACAACTGTGGTGATCGCCCCCGAGTGCCCCGTCAACGAGTGTTCGAGCAGGCCCGTCGCGGTGTTGTAAATCCGCAACGTTTTGTCGGCCCCAGCGGTGGCGTATCGGCTGCCATCGGGGGAAAATGCGGCCGTCCACAATGAGTCTTTCGTATCGGTGGCGGCGCGGTGTTCGTCGGTCGCGCTGAGATCCCAGAGGCGGATCGTGCCATCGATGCTTCCGGACGCAATCTGCTTGCCGTCGGGACGAATCGCGAGCGTCGCGATTTCATCGAGATGGCCCTGGATCGCACGAAGCGCTTTGCCGTTCTTCGCGTCCCAGATGCGAATGGTTTTGTCCGAGCCAGCCGTGGCGATTAACGTGCCGTCAGCGTTGATCGCGACGCTATTCACGCGACCCGAATGCCCCGGAAACTTCATGATCGCCACGCCGCTGCCAGGAGCCATCGCGCCGAGCGGATCGGTACTCGTCGTAAGTCGTGGCACGGCATCGTTACCGCCAGTCACGATCTTCGTGCCATCGGGTGTGAAGGCGACCGCGTTGATGCCCTGCCCCGTCGGCTCGGCGGCTTGCACCTTCAACACCGGCTTCTTATCGGTGGTGGCATCGAGCCGGTAAACCGAAAGAAAGCCATCGCCATCGCTGGCCGCTACGAGCTTGCCGTTCGGGCTGAACGCGACCGATTCGACTCGCGAAGTGTGCAGCGGAAACGCGATTGTTTCTTTGCCCGTTTCGACCGACCACACACGCACGGTTTTGTCGTCGGAACCGGTGGCGAACGACTTGCCATCGGGGGCGAACGCCAGCCCTTTGATCGTCAACGTGTGGCCGGTGTACTTCTTAACGAGCTTGCCCGTCGTCGAATCCCAGAGGTGAATTTCGTTCCCGCCCGTCGACGCGATCAGCGTCGATTTCGGTGCGAACGCAACGGCAGGCACACGAAATACAGCGGAATCGTTGATTTTCACATCGGGCGAAACGACTTCGGCATGATCGCGATACGCAAGGAGTTCGCGACCGTTACCGAGATCCCAAATCCGCACGGTGCCATCTTTTGACGCCGAGGCGAGCCGCGTACCATCGGCGTTGTAGCAAATCGAATTGACACGGTCCGCGTGCCGTAACCGCATATAACCGATGACGCGCTCGACGTGGGGCGGCAACCCGAGCGGCCTCGCGGGAAGTTGCCAACGGGCTTCGCGAAAGTATCGCTCCGCTGCCTTCGGATTCATCGCCAAAATCGCGGCATCGGCCTTCGCCGCCAACGCATCCATCGCGGCCAGCGATTCCGCCGTCGCGCTCTCCTTGATGGCCGCGTCGCGTTCCGCACGATATTTCTCGCCGAGCACATGCACCGATTCCAAAGTCGGCTCCGGTTGCGCAAAAACCGTCGTGCCAATCAGAACGAACAGGAACGCAAACGACGCACGCATATCGAACCCCCCCGAAAATGGTACATCGGTGAGTATACAGTATCGGGATATGCACCGTCCCCGTTTCGCCGCACCACATAGTTTTCGGAGCGAAGCGCGGGTCGAAACGGCAGGCTAAAATTGAGACGGGATGGGATCGTCGAATTCCAGGTTTGCAAACGATGCCTTTGTCTCATCTGGCGTGAGTAACAACACGGTACTAATGTCGCTCTGAACGTCCTCCGGCAGACGATCGAGGTACCGCCAGACTTGCTGGCTCCGTTGCGGTTTCCCTTGCCCGGCAAAGTCTGGATCGACGATCCTTACACGCACGGAAACCGAATTTTGGCGGTAAAGATTAATCTCTGCCCGCGTGTGGTCGGCTTCATAACTATCGAGAACCGCGATGATCTGGTCGATGATGCCATCGGAATTCCCACGTGGGATATGGATTGCCATTTAGAGTCTCCTATTCGCCCATTGGATGATTGCCACGGCCGATGCCAAGAATGCCTCCGCTTCGTCTGTCCGCACCGTACGTGGCGTGTAGCGGAGATCCGTCGACCAGTCGTTTACGAGGGTGAAGTGTTGGTTGATCTCACGTGGAAACCGCGCGCCCCCGTTCACTAAATACAGACTCCGAAGCCACTCGTATTCGTGCGCTTTGCGTCCCCTAAAAGAATTCAACATACCAGATCGATCTCCGATAGCGACAGACATGAGCACCAACGCTTTCAGAATGCACTCGATACCATACCCAGCAAGGTACACTGCACCCGTGGTATATACTTCACGCGGCAAAGAATGATACCTTTTCAGTTCGTACGAAGTATCCATTCTTTTCTTATTCTGGTAGCCGCAGGTCTTTAGCCTGCGCGGGGGA
>JAYSKW010000659.1:0-6215 GCA_043726085.1 Limnoglobus sp. | reverse complement strand
GATCTCGACCCCTGCGGGCGGCGGGCAGTATGAAGCGATTTACACCGATGAAATCGGTACCACTATCGTTCCGCCACCTCCACCAGTGGTCGTTCCACCTCCCCCACCGCCGATTGCGCCAGTGTTGATCGGCAGCGGCCCTGGGCGCTCGGCGTCGATCCGTGCCATCGACCCCACGACGGGCCTGACGATTACGACTTACGATCTCTCGCAATTATCCGTCGCGTTCGGGAACGAAACCCGCGTGGCGAGCGGCGACCTGAACGGCGATGGCATCGCGGAAGTGATCGCCGGTTCAGGCCCGAATGCAGAGCCGCGTGCGGTGATTTACGACGGCAAAACGGGTGCGGTCCTCGGCTCCTCGTTGGTGTTCGAGTCGACTTTTACCGGCGGGATATTCGTGGCAACGGGCGACATCGACGACGATGGCGTGGCCGATCTCATCGTCTCGCCCGACGAAGGCGGCGGCCCGCGGGTGCGGGTGTTCCGTCGTGGGAATTTCGATCGCGTGATCGCCGATTTCTTCGGCATCGACGACGAGAATTTCCGAGGCGGCGCACGCATCGCAGCAGGCGACCTCAACGCCGACGGTCGCATCGACGTGATCGTTGCGGCCGGAATCGGCGGCGGCCCACGCATCGCCGGCTTCGACGGACGATCCCTCGTCAGCGGAACGCCGACGAAGGTCTTCAACGACTTCTTCGCGTTTGAAGACACGTTGCGAAATGGTGCATTCGTCAGTGTCGGCGACTTGAACGGCGATGGCCGCGCCGACCTGATTACCGGCGCGGGCCCCGGTGGCGGGCCGCGAGTGATCGCCTTCAATGGGGCCGATCTGACGGGGGCGGGCGGGCAAACCTTCCTCGCGAACTTTTTCGCCGGCGATATCGAATCGCGCGGCGGCGTCCGCGTCTCCACTCGCCCCGTCGCCGGTAGTGTGGAAGACAATCTCATCGTCGGCACCGCACCCGGCACGAACGCCCGCGTGATCGTTTACCGCGGATCCGACCTGGCACCCGAAGGTCAACCGACCGAGTCAATGAACGTCGCCGCCTTTGAAGACGACTTCGCCGGTGGCGTGTTCGTGGGGTAGCTAAGTTACTCGTCGTCGCCAGTAGCCCGGTCGGCGACGATCGTGTGGCACGGCGACGACCAACACGCGGCTTGGTTCTTCGATGTAGACAAGGCGGTATGGGAATTTCTGCAACGGGCACGCGCGGGTTCCGAGTGCGTCCGGAGACCACATTCCAGGTGATAATCCAACGCGAGCGACGGCATCGTGAAGTGCAGAGATGAACTTCGCGCTCTGGCCCGCGCGGGCATAGTATCGCCGAATACTCATTACCTCGGCATCAGCCAATCGGTGGAAATCAACAATCGTCGCCATCGGCGTCTTCCTGAAGTCGCTTCCGGACCTCTTCCCAGGGTACCGTTACCGCTTTACCGGAACGGACTTCCTCGAGGCGACGGGCAATCTCGTCGGTCCATGCCCGTTCGACATCGTCATCCGGCGGACCGTCCAGGCTCTCGATCAGACGGTCGGCCAATTCCAGCCGGTCATCCTCTGGAAGTGCCAAGGCCGCCGCAGCGATTTGTTCGGTATTCGCAATCATCGTCGATCCTCCACCGACATGTTACTCTGCCGAGCCAGTAATCGCAACGACTGCTTACTCTGCCGGTTCGACGTTCTCGACGGGTGGGTCGATGGGATCGGCGCGCTCGATCTCTTCGATCTTTTTGTGCAGCGTGTTGCGGTTGATGCCTAAACGGTCGGCGGCGGTGATCTTCACGCCGCCGCACATCCGCATCACTTGCGAAATCAATTCGCGTTCCACCCCGCCGACCAGAAAGTCGTAGAGTTTTGTACCTTGGGGCAACGGCGATTGCACACCCGCCCGTACGACGGCGCGAATGAGGCTCGGGACGTCGGTGCCGCCTGCCGTACCTTTTGCCGAACGCAATATCACACGTGGCCGATCGAGTCGCAGATGCTCTGCCGACAAGTGGCCGTTGTCCGATAGTACGATCAACCGCTCGACGGTGTTCTCCAATTCGCGGACGTTACCCGGCCAATCGTGCGATAACAGCGCCGCTACGACTTCCTTCGTCAGCATCGGTACGGGCACTAATTTGTTCTGTTCCGCGTAGCGTTTGATGAAGAAACGGGCGAGCGGTTCGATGTCCTCGCGGCGTTCGCGCAACGACGGCAGCGTGACCGGGATAACGTTCAAGCGGTAGTAAAGGTCTTCGCGAAAGTGCCCCTGTTCGACGAGATCTTCGAGCGCCGCGTTCGTGGCAGCAATGACGCGGACATCGACCTTGATCGTCTTGCTTTCGCCGACGCGCTCGAACTCGCGTTCCTGCAACACTCGCAAGAGCTTCACCTGGAGTTTCGGCGTCATGCTGTTGATTTCATCGAGAAAGATGGTGCCGCCGTGCGCCGCCTCGAACCGTCCAGTTTTGTTCTCGACCGCGCCGGTGAACGCACCTTTGATATGCCCGAACAGTTCGCTTTCCAGCAAGTTCTCGTGAAGTGCCCCACAGTTGACGCGGATGTACGGACCATCGGCTCGCTTGCTGTGTTTGTGGATCGCCTTGGCGATGACTTCCTTGCCGGTGCCGGTCTCGCCGATGAGCAAGATCGTGGCACCGCGCGGAGCCGCCAACCGCACGAGGCGGTAGACGCTGAGCAACGCCGGGGACGACCCGATGATGTCGGGTGACAGCGGCTCGCCGTTTAGATTCGATGCTTCCACTGACTCATTCTTGGGCATCAAACACGCTTCCGGGAGAGGAAGCCGCAGGGACGCCGCCACGCAATACGCATGACAATGGTAATGATAGCGAATACTGCCCAGAAAATCTACAACATTTGCGTGCGAATCGGGCAGGCAGCAAAGTAATCGTGGTCTTTACCAACAACAATCCACTGTTCACTCACAACGATTCATCGTTTAAAACGAGAAGTTGCGAGTGAACAGTGGATCGTTGTGAGTGGATCGCCGATGACGTCTTACGTCTTCAGCAGCCCGTAGTTTATCAGCGTTTGTTTGACCTTCGCTTCACCGATGGCGTCCATCGGCACCATCGGGAGGCGGAGTTCACCGTTGCCGCGACCGAGGAGTTTCATGGCGGTTTTGAGTGGGATCGGATTCGTGGCGACGCTCAGCATGTCGCGGCAGAGCGGGAAGAGTTTACGGTGCAATGCGAGTGCCTCGGCGAACTGGCCCGAGGCGTACGCCTTCACCATCGCCATCATGTCCCGCGGCACGATGTTCCCGACCACCGAGACGACGCCTTTGCCGCCGATGCTCATCAGCGGTAGCGTTAGGCTGTCATCGCCGCTCAGGATCGTCAGATCGGTGAGGGCGGCGACTTGCGAAGCCTGATCCAACGAGCCGGTGGCTTCCTTAACGCCGACGATCGTTGGGCACTTCTCGGCGAGTTTCGCCATCGTTTCGGGGGTGATGTTCGACCCAGTACGGCCGGGGATGTTGTACAGCACGATCGGCAGATCGGTCGCGTCGGCAATCGCGCAGAAGTGGGCGAAGTAACCGTCTTGCGTCGGCTTGTTATAGTACGGCCCGACTTGCAACGAGCCGTTCGCGCCCGCCTTCTTCGCGGCCTTCGTCATCCGCACCGCTTCCCGCGTGTTGTTCGATCCCGTGCCCGCGAGAATCTTCAGTTTGCCGCGTGCGCGTTCGCAGACGAACGCGACGACCTTCTCGTGTTCGTCGTGATCGAGCGTCGGCGATTCACCGGTTGTGCCGCACGGAACGAGGCCATCAGTGCCTTGTTCGACGTGCCAATCGACGAGTTTACCGAGGTCGTTCCAGTCGACGTCGCCATTTTGAAACGGCGTGACCAATGCAACGGTAACGCCAGCAAACAACTCGCCTCGGGTCGTGGCCATGACGGCTTTCTCGCGGATAACGGAAACGGTAGACAATCACACAAAAATTACGAATCGGGAGCCGAGTGACAAGTCTATCCCTTGCCCACGCGGCGGCATTTCGACTCAACGAAACAAACCGGCCGAACTCGCTTTTACTAATAGGCAACTGCTCCGAGTGCGATCGGCATTAGGTACGATCGTAATCGACGTAAGTCACAATTGCGGAGGCTCGAAAACCGTTTTTTCGGGTGTTTTTTCGGTTTTTGCGACCCGAAATGCCCCATTTTTGATCGCAAATCGCCGATCTGTTTCGGGCGGCTTTGCCGTATCATCGACCCGAATAGCGGGTTATGTCGAAGGCAATCGATTCGAGACTCGCCGTAAGTACCTACCAAACATCGACCGAGTGCGACACAACATCGACCGAGTGCGACACAAAATCGACCGAGCACGACATTCTCACGACACTTGGAGACATTTTCACGACACTTCAAGACACTGTGCAAAAGTCGACTTACGTTGGATCGCCTTGGATTTTTTGACTAATGGCGTTCGTGTGGGTGACGCCGAATCGGGATACGTTTCGCCGCGTCGCGTTGGCTTTGCGCGGCGAATCGCGGGGCGTGGCTGACAAAGTGGATGCGTTCGAGGGCTTGCGTGCGGCATAGTTCCTGTACTTTGCATCGATTCACGGCGTTTCCAGATACCAATCTTGCCCGTAAAAATGACCGCAATCGTTGGTATCGAAATTCGATGAATATCCGGGCATTACGGATTCGCGAACGAGTCGCCGTCCATCGAGAATACCGCCGTGCAATCCGAGGATAATCGGCGACGGTAATTTGGCATCTTCATCGAGTAATTGAAAGAGAACGGGAACCATACGGAGTTGCCCCAGCGGCCGTTCAGTATGATTTCGATCGACCACACCAATAGAAATCCGACCCAACTGATACTGCGAACGAGATCCTCCCATAACAGCAATCGACTGGTTATTGATGGGGTTCGGTCGCTGCAAAATCGTAACCAAACCCCGTTTCTGATAGGCTTTCCACTCCGAAAACAACATTACGGAAACCCAAGCGCCGGTGTCGATGATCGCATTGGTCAGACGATCACCACCGATACTCAGTGTCGCTCGCAAACGCAAGACAGGGAACAGTTGAGTGCCAGATTGTTTGGGTTCGACGTATTCGCAATGGCGGGACTCGTGCAAGTTCGTTTTTGTAATCCGTAGGCGAGCACGCGACACAATAAACCTCTGAGTAAGAACGAAGGAAAATGGTCAATTGATCGATACGAACAAATCTGCAATCGCTTCGAGATTGAAACCATTCTTCAATGCCAACTGCTCCGCCGCCAATAACCCTTCGTGCAGATCCTCATTTTCGCAGCCGACGAGTAGCTGTTGTTTTTCAGCGAAAACGTACTTGCCCTGATACTCGTTGAGGTATCCGCCAAAGTATTGCTTCTCAAGCCACATGAGGTTGTCGAGTTGCAGGGACAGTTTCGGCGTTAGCGGAATATAGTCTGGTTCCGATTCGAGAGCCGTTTCGGGCGGTTGGGCCTGGAAGAAAATCTTGTAGCGATGAGAATTTTTCGGTTTATCCCAAGTCCAGAGAATACGGTTTTCGCAATCTGGCGATGTGGTATCGAACCCTTTCATTGCGCGGGACGCTTCGGTTCCATCTTCGTTACCGTCGTACAGAAGCTCGACTCGCAGAGGTTTGTCGTCAGACTCCTCATCAATTGGTAGCAGGTGAATGGGAAATCCCGCACCGAGAATTTCGGCCGTGACACGACCCGTCGGCGCAAAGATATCGACGTACAAGAAATCGCTTGCAGGCATATCGCTGAACGCAAACTGCGTTTCAAACGTCAACTGGATATTGACGGGATTATCATCGACGAAATTGATGAGGATTGGAATATAGCCTTGAATCTCGCGGTCGTTTTGGCTCCCGATCATTCGATCCGATTTCTTGACGAATTGCAACGTTCCAGCGACTGGACTCAGTTGTCGTATCGAGTCGGACAGAATAACATCTCGCCAAGAATGCTGGCCTTTCAAGTCAAATTCAAATGGTATTTTCAGATACTGAGTTATGTCGCCTCCATTGTTCTCGATGAGAAACTGAAAGCAAAATTGTGCCGTCTGAAGATCGAGCACAGTCACTCGATCTGTTCGCTGAATGATTTTGTAGCCTTCAGCAATCTCATTTTTCGTTTCTGTCATTCCATTCGCGGTAACCCTTCACCCTGCGGAAGTCGTGGCTTGGGGGAGAGGCGGGAGTTGGCCTGTGGTGATGTAGGTTCGCAG
>JAYSKW010000658.1:0-6851 GCA_043726085.1 Limnoglobus sp. | reverse complement strand
CTTTTTGATTTTGATGTCGAAGTCGAATTTGTTTTGAACACCTGCTTCGATCACTCGAATCTGCTTCGTATTCGCGCCGTAATCCGCAGGTATGATTTCCTCGCCCTCATCGGGAGTAGGGGCACCTCCACCTCCGCCTTGGCTGGCCTTGGCTCTCGCCATACCAGCGATTCTGTCTTTATCGGCTTGCGAAATATGACTGTTGCCTGCTGCCGCCCCTTTGCGTCTCGCTGTAATCGAAACGCGATTCGATCCAATCATCGCCTGGCCGTTATACACTCCATCGACGATCGGAATTTGCGATGGAGGCCTGCCGTCGGTGTTGAAGACGATCGTAGCATCCGTCAACGGTTTACCATCGAAAGTCACGCTGCCAGATACGTTGACGTAGCTTGGCGGTTTATCGCTACCCGAACAACCCGATAAGAGACAGGCGATAAACGCGACCAACAGAATGAACTGATTTGTATTTCGCATGTTCTGTACTGTTTGAAGTAAAGAGGCAGGCAAATCGAAATTTGCCTGCGTGGTAGAGGTTACTACGATCGTGCAATACATCAGTTGTCGACGATGACTTGGCCATCATCGCGAGTCGAGAGTTGTGCCAGCGTAAGGAGTGAAGTCGAGTCGCGTAGGAATCGAACCGACCCGTCTCCCATCAATGCATTGACACCGCCCGTGTGCGAAGAGTTCAACGGCGTGTTCGCCTCTTCATCGCCAGCAACACCGTTCGATGCGCCCGTCGCCCAACCCTTGTTTTGATTGATACGATAACGAGCTGTCGTGTAGTTAAATCCACGACCTTCATCCCAAACGTGCATGGTGAATTCTGCACCGCCGCCGCTCAAAAATCCGCCAACGGTCCCACCCCAGCTAGGCTGGGCTACGTTGCTATTGTTGTACAGCAAACCCGAAGACTCGGAGACAAGCATCGTATTGCTGCTACCATCGGCGATTCGTTGGATTGCGATGCTCACGAAGCCGAGCGTCATCGCCCCGCCCCACGCATTGCGGCCGTGGCTGGCAGACCAACTCGTGTTGTCAGTATTTCGGATTTCTTTGAATGCACCCGTACCATCGATGTTGTCGACGGCACCGACCAGTGCCACATAGCTACTTCGCGTCACATTACATTCGTTTGGATCGCCACCGTCAGCCGCTGCGGCTTGTTCGCAGTTCATGCGCCAGCGAGCGTTCGTCAATTCGGGTTTAACGTCGGAGGGGCAGCGATATGTGGAAATCTTCGAGTTGGATGCAGCCAACGCGTTCGTGTTCGCGGAGCTCAATGCATTGCCGCGAAACGAATCGTTCGCCCAGCCCGAGTCTCCCTTGAACGTCATGCGGCTGAACATCGGCCCTTGCTCGATGTATGGCAAGATGTACACCATCCAGCTACTCGCATCACCGGCGTAGTCGACGGGTGCCGTTGGGCCTGAACCCAGTGGCTGCTTGTCGCCGCGTGCGGCGGCCGGTGGCAAAAACCCTTGCACATCGTGGTAAGCGTGAAGGGCAATGCCCATCTGCTTGAGGTTGTTCGTGCACTTGGCACGGGCGGCGGCTTCGCGAACCTTTTGCACGGCTGGCAGAAGCAGGCCGATTAGGATCGCGATAATCGCGATCACGACGAGAAGCTCAATGAGAGTGAACCCAGTTCTTCTCATTTTGGCAGAAACGTAACGCATCATCGTAGAAACCCCAGAAAGAGTTGGGAAGAAACGAAAAAGAGAAAATCGACATATTGCCACCATTAGTATAGTAACTGAACTAATTGTGACAGTCAAGCGCGATTGCGAATAAACGATGAATTTGTCGTAATTTTTCTCGCAAATGCGAATATCACTTCAAATTCATTACTTTGCGACACTTTCCTCATTTATTTTGTTCCAGGTTTTGTAGGGCTTGCCTGGCTCGATTGTCGCCTTTTACCGATAAACTGGCGGCCGTTCGGAAACAACTCGTTGCTTCGGACATTTGATTCTGCTTCGCCAAACTGCGACCGAGCAAATAATGCCCTTCGCTCACTTCTGGCCGTAATACGACAAAACGCCGCAACAATCCGATCCCTTCCTCAGGTTTGTCGAGGAACTCCGATAACGCCGTTCCTTTCAGAAGTAGCGCTTTTCCGAAATCGGGATTTGCAGCCAAAGCCACATCGAGTCGGTCGATCGCTTTCTGAAATTCGCCTTTCGCCTCGCTCGGCTTCTTCGCCTGAATGAGTTGCTCGGCTAAAGCGAAGTGCAGTTTGCCTCGCTGATAATTCACGACGAGGCTTTTAGGCTCGATCGTCAGACCGGTTTCGAGTTCGCGGACGGCAGACTGGAAATCACCCAGGGCCATGTAGGCTTCGGCCAGCCCAACGTACGGTTTTGCATCGGGCGATGTTGCGACGGCCAAGGAGCGGAGGATCTTTTCTGCGTCTTTCGGCTTGCCGCCACCGAGCAATTCGGCGGCCTGATCGAGTAGGCCCGAGCGACTGCGATTTCGCCGAGCAATGCTTCCGACGATGGGATCCGGCCACGGAACGTTCGGAGCGTTGACCGCTCGTTTTGCAGCATCGACGGCAAACGAGGGCCGTGTGTCGCGGTAGATTTCGGCTTGAAGCAACAGCACCTGTCTCGCGACAGTTGGGTGATTGCTCATATCCGACAGGATTTCCGCAGCGAGTGTAATGTCGCCGAGCGCTACCGCCGCTCTAGCCAACGCAATTTTCGCGCGGTCCGATTTTTGTTCGTCGCCGCCGAGTTCGGCTCGCGCTTCCGATGCACGATCCAGCGCCAAAAGCGTTTCGACATATCGCAACTTCACCATTTCCTGAGCGATTTCCGGAACTTTCCGCTTCGCAGCCAGGGCAAACCACCCGATAGCGGCAGCCGGATCGGACTTGTTGAGGTTGTCCGCGAGCAGATACGGCCATCGTCCGTCGTTCGTATCGAGAGAACTCGCGGCCCGAAAACAGACGTTGGATTGTTCGTCGAAACTGTAAGTTCGCAAAACTTCGCCGTATTCTCCCCATGCGGCGGCGGATCGCGAATTGGAAAGCACCGAGTTTCGTGCGGTCGTAATGTCCGACACCACAATGGGTTCCAGCTTGGAAGCGAAATCAATTTCCGGTGGAATGGGTACGCTTACCCTCAATAACAAGTAGATGGTTACTCCCATACCGCAAATAACTATCGCACTGAAAACCAGTATCCATTTCCGTCGTTGACTGAGCCAAGCAAAGTTCACCATGATGCGATCTCGGAGTGGTGCGGAGATGCGATTACTTTTAGAACATTTTCGGTTTTGGAGAACACGAACTCGTTCAAGTCGCGGCCGACCTGAGCCGATACACCTATTATCGGCATAACCGGAACAGATTCCGGCCACTGTCGTTTTGATTTCGATAATTTGCTAAAGTGTTTGGTACCGCGCGTAGGGGATTGCGGCGATGAAGTGGCTGCTAATCCTCGTTGGCCTTTTAATCGCAATCGCTTCCATGCCGTTGTCGTTCGCACAAGATGTTGCGCCTCAATCGCAATTGACACCAGCAACTGTGGAAGAGACTCCGAAAGCGATCACGGCGACGTCATCACCATTCTTTGGCTGGGACGATGGCTTCTTCCTTCGCTCGGCGGACAAGCAATTCAGCCTGCGGATTACGGGGCAACTCCAAGCCGATTACCGCTGGTACGCCAACCCGCGCGACGAACGCGACCTCGATGGCTTCCTGATTCGGCGAGCGAGATTCGGCCTCGAAGCGACGATGTTCAAGTATTACGAGTTTCGGTTTCTACCCGAATTCGGCTCGGGCACGACGCGGCTCGTCGATGGCTACATGAACGTCCACTACATCGATTCGTTTCAAGTGACGGCTGGGAAATTCAAGCAGCCGTTCAGTTACGAGCAACTGATTCAGGATCGCAATACGCCAACGATGGAGCGGTCGATGATCGACCAACTGGTGCCTGCCCGCGATGTCGGCGTGATGGCACACGGGCAGAATCTCTTCCAGAAGCGGCTCGATTACGGTGTGGCCGTTTCAAACGGCACGCGCGATGGCGATGCCGACACGAATAACTCGAAGGATGTCAACGCACGTATGGCGGTGCGTCCGTTTGCAACGTGGGATGGCAGCCTGTTTCAGCGGTTGCAGTTCGGCATCGCCACCGGGTACGGCAACCAACGCGAGCCGGTCAACCCAACGGGTTTGCGAACCCCCGACGGCGTGACGTTCTTGCAGTTCAACAGCGGCGTGCTTGCCGACGGTGGCCGATTTCGCGTCAGCCCAGAGGTGGCGTATTTCGCGGGAAGTTTCGGCATGTCCGCACAATATTTCCACATGACGCAGCGACTGCGCACCGCGACCGGCGTCTCGCAACCGATCCCGTTCGATGGCTTTTACACGCAAGCGACGTACCTCCTGACGGGCGAAGAACGCACGGGTTACAACCAGCAGGTGGCCCCACGTCGGCCGTTCGACCCGCTCACAGGCAGCGGCTACGGTGCGTGGGAACTCGTCAGCCGGGTGTCCCGGATCCAGGCAGGCGAACGCATCTTTGCAAGCCGCCTCGCCGACCCGACAACGGTCAGCAACGGCGCGACCGAAATGACCTTAGGCTACAACTGCTACTTGAACAAATGGACGCGAATCCAGTTCAACTGGGAGCACGTTTGGTTCGATCGCAAAGTGAAGCTCGGCAACGGCTCCGACGGTTTGCTCAAGAGCCAGGACACACTCCTGACGCGGCTACAATTCGTGTTTTAATCGCGACGCATTCATAAGATGAACGCTTAACTGGCACCCCAAGTCCCGCGACGTGGGGTGTTCAATCGTTTGAGCAGGAGCGAGCCACGCATGGAAGAGTTTTTCGCGCAGGTCTGGCAGATCATTGTGACGCTCGCCGACCCGCGGAATCTGCGGAACCCCGATACCTTCAAGGCTGCGCTCAACCAGCCGGGCGTTTTCTGGGCGGCGTTCTTTGCCGTGAACGCAATCGTCTTCACGGAAACGGGTTTGCTCATCGGCTTCCTGTTGCCCGGCGATTCGCTGCTCGTCGTTCTCGGCGTCGTGGCCTACCTCAGCGGTTGGAATTTGCCCCTGCTCATGGGCAGCCTGTGCGTCGCGGCGATTCTCGGCGATACGGTTGGCTATTGGATCGGCTCGAAGGCGGGGCCTGCGATTTTCCATCGGCCGTCGAGCCGGTTCTTCAAGCAGGAATATCTCAATCGGGCGCGTGCGTTCTACGAAAGACACGGCGGCAAAACGATCATCATCGCGCGCTTCGTACCGATTGTGCGGACATTCGTGCCGGTCGTTGCCGGTGCCGCGAAAATGCCGTATCGTTCGTTCCTGTTCTACAACGTCATCGGCGGAATTGGCTGGATCGTCAGCATGTTGTCGTTCGGCTATTTCGTGATCCCCGTTGCCGACCCTCTCTTCAAAGACCTGCTCGGCGACAAGACATTCACGTGGGCGAAGAACATCGACAAGCTCGCGATGCTCGTGGTGTTCGTATCCATCGCACCGATCATCTGGAAGGCGTGGAAAGAGTGGCGGAAACCGACACCATCGCCGATTCAAAAAAAAAGCTAGTGGAGCTACCGATCATGCCTTCAAAGACTCTGACGTTGCACCTTCGCGAACAACTGGCGCAGTTGAAGGCGAACGGTTTATACAAAGCCGAACGGCAGATCGAGTCGCCGCAATCGGCGGTGATTACGGTTAATGGCCGCGAAGTCATCAACTTTTGCGCGAACAATTACCTCGGCTTGTCGAATCACCCGGAGGTCGTGCGCGCCGCCCACGATGGCCTCGACACGTGGGGGTACGGCACGTCGTCGGTTCGCTTCATTTGCGGTACGCAGAGCATTCACAAACAGTGCGAGCAGCGGATCGCCGAGTTCTTCCACAAGCCCGATTCGATACTTTACATCTCCTGTTTCGATGCCAACGGCGGGCTGTTTGAACCGCTGCTCACCGAGCAAGACGCGATCCTTTCCGATGAACTCAATCACGCGAGCATCATCGACGGCGTGCGTTTGTGTAAGGCACAACGGTTTCGCTATAAACACAACGACATGTCCGACCTGAAGGTGAAGCTCGAAGAAGCGAAGAACTGTCGCTTCAAGATGATCTTCACCGATAGCGTGTTCAGCATGGATGGCGACTTGGCGAAGTTGCCCGAAATTTGCGATCTCGCCGATGCGTACGATGCCATCGTCGGCATCGACGACTGCCACGGCACGGGCCACCTCGGCGCGACTGGCCGTGGTGCGGCTGAAGAACTCGGCGTGCTCGACCGCATCGACATCATCACGGGGACGCTCGGCAAAACGCTCGGCGGAGCAAGCGGCGGGTTCACCGTGGCCAGTGCCGAGATCGTCGATTGGCTGAAGAACCGGAGCCGCACGTACTTGTTTTCAAATGCCGTGCCGCCCGCGTTGTGTGCGGCTGGAATGAAGGCGCTGGAACTGGTCGATGCGAGTGCGGAACTGCGAGATCGTTCGCGTACGAATGCGAAACGATTGCGCGACGGGCTGGAATCGAAAGGCTTCACCCTCAAGCCCGGCCCGACGCCGATCATCCCCGTGATGTTCGGCGATGCCGCGATTGCATCAAAAATGGCCGATGAACTGCTGTCGCTCGGCATCTACGTGATCGCCTTCAGTTTCCCCGTGGTACCCCAAGGGCAGGCGCGAATCCGAATGCAAGTCTCGGCCGCGCACACGCCTGAACAAATCGATCTCGCGATCGCCGCATTCGAGACGGCGGGCAAGAAACTGGGTGTCATCAGTCCCGCAGCTTGATCGAGAGGTACTTCGTTTCGAGATAGGCTTCGAGTCCTTCGTGGCCGAGTTCGCGGCCGAGG